>NZ_ANKP01000175.1:0-5112 GCF_000319775.1 Cupriavidus sp. HMR-1 | reverse complement strand
GGGCGCCTCGCGGCGCACCAGCAGCAGGTGCACCTGGCGGGCGTCCGCGCGCAGGACTTCGAACTGCATCGGCGGCAGCGTGATGATCTCGCCACGATGCGGTACATGGCCCACATGGTTTGTGAGCAGCCCGCCGACCGTATCGACGTCGTCATCGGGAAATGCCGTGCCGAAGGTCTCGTTGAACTGCTCGATCTCGGTCAGACCATGCACGCGCCAGGCGCCGTCGGCGGTAGGCAGGATGTTGTCATGGTCTTCGTCGAGGTCGAACTCGTCCTCGATGTCACCGACGATCTGCTCGAGCACATCCTCGATCGTGACCAGACCGGCCACGCCGCCGTATTCGTCGACAACGATCGCGATGTGATTTCGATTGATACGGAACTCGCGCAGCAGAATGTTCAGCCGCTTCGACTCGGGGATGAACACGGCCGGGCGCAGCGTTTCGCGCAGGTCGAAGTTCGGGTCCGTGTAATAGCGCAGCAGGTCCTTGGCCAGCAGGATACCGATGATGTTGTCACGGTTGCCTTCGTAGACGGGAAAGCGCGAGTGCGCGGTCTGCTGCATGTACGGGATGAAGGTCTCCGGCGCGTCCGCGATGTTGACCGTGTCCATCTGCGCCCGGGGCACCATGATGTCGCGCGCGGTGAGTTCAGACACCTGGAACACGCCTTCGATCATCGACAGCGAGTCGGCGTCGATCAGGTTACGCTCGTGCGCGTCCTGCAGCACTTCCAGTAATTCGGCGCGGGTATCGGGCTCGGGAGAGATGAAGTCCGAAAGGCGTTCGAGTAGGGATCGTGGTCGATCCGTCTGCTTATGATTGGCAGGCTTCGAACTGGGATAGGGGTCGTTCATGTCGCGGCTAGCGCGTGGTGGAGATCGTCTGAAGCATACACTAAAAGCCTTCCGGGCCCGTGACAGGGCCGGGTGGGGCGGCTGATCAGGTGGCTTTTCGTGCTCCCCGCTCACGCTTGCGGGAGTGGGGAGCCAGACTGGCTGTTACTCGCGGATCGGCTTGTACGGGTCCTCGAAACCCAGGGCCTGCAGCGTTTCGGTCTCGATGGCTTCCATTTCCTCGGCCTCGGTGTCGTCATCGTGCTCGTAGCCCTGGGCATGGAGCACCCCGTGCACGATCAGATGGGCGTAGTGGGCTTCGAGCGACTTCTTCTGCGCCTTGGCTTCGGACTCCACCACCGGGCAGCACAGCACGATGTCGCCGGCTACCGGATCGTCGTCGTTCTCGGCATAGGCGAACGTGAGCACGTTGGTGGCGTAGTCCTTGCCGCGGTAGCTGCGGTTCAGTGTGCGGCCTTCCGCCTCGTCGACGAAACGCACTGTCAGCGCGGCATCGGCATAGAGCGCGGATTTCACCCATTTCTCGATTTGCTTGCGGCTCGGCAGGCCGTTGCGCTTCGACACGCCATCGCCATGCTGGACGTCAAGCTCGAGCGCGGGCGGGGTCGCCGGCGTGCCCGTGGTGGTGACGATCGGCGTGGCGGTCACGGCCACGGACAGCGCGTCGCTGTTGTCCGGGCGCACCAGCAGGCCAGCCTGCTGGCGGGTATCGGTGTGCTCGGCAAGCAGCGCCACCACGCCGTCGCCGGCCTGGGACAGGTCCAGCGTCAGGCTGCGGCCGTCGGCCAGCTGGATACGCAGCGCGTGCGCGTTTGCCTTGCGGGCGCGGCCATCGGCATCGAACAGCACGAGGCTGGTGGCATTGGGAGACTTCTTGGTCAAGATCAGGCGTCCTTGTGCTGGGCGTGATATTCGTCATAAGCCTCGACGATGCGCGCCACGAGCGGGTGGCGAACGACGTCGACGCTGGTAAAGCGTGTGAGCGACACCCCACGCACGTCGCGCAGCACGTGCTGCGCCTCCACGAGGCCGCTCTTCTGGCCGCGCGGCAGGTCGATCTGGGTGGTGTCGCCGGTGATCACGGCCTTGGAGCCGAAGCCGATCCGCGTCAGGAACATCTTCATCTGTTCCGGCGTGGTGTTCTGTGCTTCGTCCAGGATGATGAACGCGTGATTGAGCGTGCGGCCGCGCATGTACGCGAGCGGCGCGATCTCGATCATCTGGCGTTCGAACATCTTCTGCGTGCGGTCAAAGCCGAGCAGGTCGTAGAGGGCGTCGTAGAGCGGGCGCAGGTACGGGTCGACCTTCTGCGCCAGGTCGCCGGGCAGGAAGCCGAGCCGTTCGCCTGCTTCCACGGCCGGGCGCGTCAGCACGATGCGCTTGACCACGTCACGCTCGAGCGCGTCGACGGCGCAGGCCACGGCGAGGTAGGTCTTGCCGGTACCCGCCGGGCCGACGCCGAGCGTCAGATCGTGCGACAGGATGTTGCGCAGATAGTCGCGCTGCATGGCCGTGCGGCCCTGCAGCCCGGTGCGGCGCGTATGCAGCACCGGCGATTCGTCTTCGATGCTGGAACCGTCGTCGCCTTCCGTGCTCGGCAGGTAGGCGCCATGCGCGGCCACCTGACGCGATTCCACGAGCCCAAGCTGCACGTCGTCGATCGATAGCGACACGCGGGCATTGTTGTAGAAGCGCTCCAGCGCCAGCGTCGCGTCCTGGGCGCGTTCGCCGCGCACCGTCATGCGGTGGCCGCGGCGCTGGATCGTCACGTCGAGCGCCTGTTCGATCTGGCGCAGGTTCTCGTCGAGCGGCCCGCACAGGTTCTGCAGGCGCGTGTTGTCGTCCCTGGGAGCGACGAATTCGGCGGTTGGAATCTTCATGGGGCCTTGTTGAACGGCGCTTACTGGCGCACGACGAACTCGCCGCGCAGCGAATGCGGGAATGCCTGCGTGACGTTCACGTCGACCATTTGGCCGATCATGCGGTCGCGCTGGGCCTGCGGCACGCCCGGCAGCGCGAAGTTGACCACGCGGTTGTTTTCGGTGCGGCCGTGCAGTTCGGTCGGGTCCTTGCGCGCCGGGCCTTCCACCAGGATGCGTTGAACCGTGCCGACCATACCCTGGCTGATGCGCTGCACGTTCTCCTCGATCGTGGCCTGCAGCAGTTGCAGGCGGCGCAGCTTGACCTCGTGCGGCGTGTCATCGTGCAGGTTCGCCGCTGGCGTGCCGGGGCGCGGGCTGAAGATGAACGAGAACGAGGTGTCGTAGCCGATCTCGTGAACCATGGCCATCAGCTTGTCGAAGTCGGCATCGGTCTCGCCGGGGAAGCCGACGATGAAGTCCGACGACATCGACATGTCCGGACGCAACGCGCGCAGCCGGCGGATGATGCTCTTGTACTCCAGCACGCTGTAACCGCGCTTCATGCCTGCCAGCACGCGATCGGACGCGTGCTGCACGGGCAGGTGCAGATGGTTCACCAGCTTGTCGCAACGGCCGTAGAGCTCGATCAGGCGCGACGTGAATTCCTTCGGGTGGCTGGTGGTGTAGCGGATGCGTTCGATGCCGGGGATTTCGGCCACGTACTCGATCAGCAGCGCGAAGTCGGCGATCTCGCTCGTGCCGCCCATCGCGCCGCGATAGGCGTTGACGTTCTGGCCCAACAGCGTCACTTCACGCACGCCCTGTTCGGCCAGCCCGGCCACTTCGGCCAGCACATCCTCGAACGGGCGGGACACTTCCTCGCCGCGGGTGTACGGCACCACGCAATAGCTGCAGTACTTCGAGCAGCCTTCCATGATCGACACGAACGCGCTCGGGCCGTCCACGCGCGCCGGCGGCAGGTGGTCGAACTTCTCGATCTCCGGGAACGAGATGTCGACCTGCGACAGGCCGGTCTGCTGGCGGCGGTTGATCAGGTCGGGCAGGCGGTGCAGTGTCTGCGGGCCGAACACGACGTCGACATACGGCGCGCGCGACACGATCGAGGCGCCTTCCTGGCTGGCCACGCAGCCACCCACGCCGATCACCAGATCGGGTTTGGCGGCTTTCAGTGCCTTCATGCGGCCCAGTTCGGAGAAGACTTTCTCCTGGGCCTTTTCGCGGATCGAGCAGGTGTTGAACAGGATCACGTCGGCGTCTTCGACGTTGTCCGTGGGCTCCATGCCCTGCGTGGCGTTCAGCACGTCCACCATCTTGTCCGAGTCGTACTCGTTCATCTGGCAGCCGTACGTTTTGACAAATACCTTCTTCATGGTGCCGGTCTCAGTGGTTTACCTGGGGGCATCAAGGGCACAACAGGTTGAATCGAAAATGCGTCAGTGCGCGGCCTTCCAGGCCTTCACTTCGGCGTCGGTCATGACCCAGGCGGTCAGCAGCTGACCGTACAGGTCGAGCTTGTAGCGCACCGGGAATTTCTTGCCGGCCACGGTGACCGGATTCATCAGCAGCGTTTCCGTGCTGAAGATGCGCAGGCCTGGCGCCAGGCCAAAGGCCTTGCCGTCGAGCTTGGCGCGCATCGGATCCGTATCGGTCGATCGCACGATTTCCATGCGAGCCATCATGGCATCCGCAGGGATCACGCGCACCGGCGCGCCGGGAATCGGCTGGGTTTCCTGCGCCATGGCGGGGGCCACGGATATCAGCAGCGTCGCGGCGCACGCGACCAGCGACAGACGCGAAAACAGCATGGGCATGAAGGCTCCGGCAAAAGTGGCGAGTGAGTGGAACTACAACGCCACGGGCGCCGGACGCGGTCACCGCGGTCCCGAAAACGGCCGGCGTCGCGCTGGCAGGATAACCCGCGATTCTACCCTTTTGTCCCCGGAGCGGGGGACGGTGGCCGGGCCCGGTGTGGCGTATTCAGAACAAGGAGGAGGCTTCCTGCAGCACCCGCTGCTTGGACACCGTGCCCATCAGTTCGCGGCCGGTGGTGTCGCGGACCAGCGGAATCCGGTTGATGCCATGGACCGAGAAAATCTCCAGCGCGTCACGCAGGCGCGAATCCGGCGTCAACGACGGAAAGCCGAGGTCGCCGAGGTCCAGCAGATTTGCCGAGGGTGCATCGCGTTGGGCGCGCTGGACGGCGTGGATCGAGATTGCCCCGATCAGCGCGCCGTCGGCATTGACCAGATAGAGGTAGCGCGTGCCGGTCTCGGCAAACTTGTCGGCGGCCTGGGCCACGCTGGCGCCGGGGTCGATGACGGTGTCGGTCGGGTCGCACAGGCCCGCCAGCTGGAGCCTGCGGGCGCGCTCG
>NZ_ANKP01000174.1:0-11196 GCF_000319775.1 Cupriavidus sp. HMR-1 | reverse complement strand
TGCGCTCGTCGCACTGGCGGGCGCGTTGTTCGCGCAGACGCAAGGCGGCTCCGACATTTCGATGGGTATCGGCACGATCGTGATTGGCCTGGCCGCCGTGATCATCGGCGAAACGATCATTCCGGCACGACGTCTGGTGTACGTCACGCTGGCTGTGGTGGTTGGCGCAATCCTCTATCGCTTCTTCATTGCGCTGGCGCTGAACAGCGAGTTCATCGGCCTCAAGGCACAGGATCTGAACCTGGTGACGGCTGCCCTCGTGACGCTGGCGCTGGTGCTGCCGGCCACGCGCAAGAAGCTGTTCGCCCGCAAGAACGGAGGTGCCTGACATGCTGCGCGCCGAAAACCTGAAGCTCACCTTCAACCCGGGTACTCCGATCGAGAACCGCGCCCTGCGCGGCCTGAGCCTGGAGATTCCGGCTGGCCAGTTCGTTGCCGTGATCGGCTCGAATGGCGCCGGCAAATCGACCTTCCTCAACGCGGTCAGCGGCGACCTGATGGTCGACACCGGCCGCATCATGATCGATGACGTCGACGTCACGCGCAAACCAGCATGGGATCGTGCCCATCTGGTGGCCCGCGTGTTCCAGGATCCGATGGCCGGCACCTGCGAGGCGCTGACGATCGAGGAAAACATGGCATTGGCGATGGCACGTGGTTCGCGTCGCGGCTTCCGCCCGGCGCTGAACAAGTCGTCGCGCGAGCTGTTTCGCGACAAGCTGCGCCTGCTGAACCTGGGCCTCGAGAACCGGCTGACGGACCGGATTGGCCTGCTGTCCGGCGGCCAACGCCAGGCAGTAAGCCTGCTGATGGCTTCGCTGCAGCCGTCGCGCATCCTGCTGCTCGACGAACACACCGCGGCGCTGGACCCGAAGACGGCGGCATTCGTGCTCGAACTGACGGCCCGGATCGTCGAGGAAAGCAAGCTCACGACGATGATGGTCACGCACTCGATGCGCCAGGCACTCGACTATGGCCAGCGCACGGTGATGCTGCACCAGGGCCAGGTCGTTCTGGATGTGTCCGGCGACCAGCGCAAGGGGCTGGACGTGCCCGATCTGCTCAAGATGTTCGAGCAGACACGGCATGAGCAGCTCGATGACGACGCGCTGCTGCTGGGGTAAATAGGCAAGCTCCCCTCACCCGCATTGCGGGAGGGGAGCTTACCTGTGGCAGTACCTTATATCGTTCCCGCCTTATCCAGCCACTTCTTGAGCTGGTCGGTCACCGCAGTGCTCGAGAACGAGCAGCTATCCTGCGCGAACACGGCCGACATCTCCATCCTGCGCAGCAACTCTTCCATCGCCTGACCGAATACCGGCGGCAACGTCAGCGACGATGCCGAGGCACGCCACTGTTCGATCAGATCCCCCACCGGCAGGCTGCCGGCGACGTGTGCATCCAGCGCAGTCCGCATTGCGGCCAGCGTCTCCTGATTGGCGCTCATGAACGCGCCCTCCTTTCCTTGTAAAGTTCGCGGAACGTCCGGCCGCTCGGGGCCGGCATGTCACGCGTGTCCGTCCATCCCTTACCCGCCATCGGCAGGCTTGCGATCAGCTTTCCACGGCCGCCCATGCGTGCGAGCAGTCGCGCGCCCATGCGCGTGACAAACGCGTACAGATCCGGGCGTCGTGCAATAAAACCCCAGGCCTGCAACGCCGCCCGCTCCTGCCACGGGCGCAGGCGTCGTTCCATCTGTTTCTCGCGCAGCTTGCGCAGCAGATCGGACAGCGGGATCGATGCCGGACAGACGCGGTTGCATTCGCCGCACAGCGTGGCTGCCTGCGGCAGGTCTACGGCATTCGCCAGCCCGACGTAGCTCGGCGTCAGCACGCTGCCCATCGGGCCTGGATAGACCCAGCCATAGGCGTGCCCGCCGATCTTCTGGTACACGGGGCAATGGTTCATGCAGGCGCCGCAGCGAATGCAGCGCAGCATCTCCTGGAACTCTCCGCCGATCAAGCCGCTGCGCCCACCATCGACGAGCACGAAGTACATATGCTCCGGACCGTCCCGCTCGCCCTCGGCACGCGGCCCAGTCAGCAGCGAAAAATAGTTCGAGATCGCCTGCCCCGTTGCCGAACGCGGCAGCAGCCGCATCACGGTGGCCAGATCCTCCAGCGTCGGCAGGACTTTCTCGATACCGGTTACGGCCACGTGCACGCGCGGCATGATCGTACACATGCCCTCATTGCCTTCGTTGGTGACCACGGCCACCGAGCCGGTCTCGGCGATGATGAAATTCCCGCCCGTGACGCCCATGTCGGCGGACAGGAACTCTGGCCGCAGCACCTCGCGCGCTTCGCGCGTCATCTCGGGGATATCGGTCAGACGAGGCTTGTTATGGACTTTGGCGAACAGGTCGGCAATCTCGTCCTTGTCCTTGTGGATCACCGGCGCAATGATGTGCGACGGCGGCTCGGCATCGTTGATCTGCAGGATGTACTCGCCGAGGTCGGTCTCGATGCTCTGCACGCCCATCTCGCCAAGCACCTGGTTCAGGCGCATCTCCTCGGTCACCATCGACTTGCTCTTGATGACCTTCTTCACACCATGCTTCTGCGCGATTTCGCCCACTAGCCTCGCGGCATCGGCGGTCGATTCGGCAAACAACACCGTGGCGCCACGCTTTGTCGCGCTCTCCTCGAACTTGGCCAGCCAGACGTCGAGATTCTCGAGCGCCCGGTTGCGCCGCTCCTTCAACGCGGCGCGCGTGGCATCGAAATCGATGTCGCGGATCGCATCGGCGCGCGCGGTGACGAACTTGGTCGAGAGCTTCTTGAGGTTCTGCTGCAGGCGCTGGTCGGCAAGCTTCTGCCCTGCGCGCGCCTTGAATTCCATGCTGTGGACTTGCATCGTGGGGACTCGTTGCGGGTCTTCAGGCGTCGCCAGCCAGCACCTGGGCGATATGCAGCACGCGTGTGCGCGTATCGCCCGTGCGTCGCAGCCGGCCTTCGATGTTGAGGATACAGCCGAGGTCACCGAGCACCACGGCATCGGCCCCGCTGGACTGGATATTGGCGCACTTCTCGTCGACGATCGCCGTGGAAATATTGCCGTACTTGACCGAGAACGTGCCGCCGAATCCGCAGCACGCCTCGCAGTCCTTCATTTCGGTCAGCGTCACACCCGGCAGCTTGCCCAGCAGTTCGCGTGGCTGCTGCTTGACGCCCAACTCACGCAGGCCGGAACAGGAATCGTGATAGGTGACATTGCCGGCAAAGGTGGAATCGAACCGGTCAATCTTTGCCACGTTGACGAGGAAATCGGTCAGTTCGAAGACTCGCTCCCGCAGGCGCTCGTAGCGGCCATGCAGTTCCGGATCGTCCCGCAGCAGGTCCTGGTAGTGCTGGCGAATCATGCCGCCGCAGGAGCCAGACGGCACCACCACGTAGTCGAACATCTCGAACTCGCGCAGGAATTTCTCCGCCAGGTCGCGCGATACGGCGCGCTCACCCGAGTTGTAGGCAGGCTGTCCGCAGCAGGTCTGTGCCTCGGGCACCATGACCTCATAGCCAGCCGATTCCAGCAGCTTCAGCACCGAGAACCCGATCTCGGGGCGCATGAGGTCCACCAGACAGGTGGCGAACAGTCCGATTCGCATCGCTTCCCTTTTTCCAGACCCAGAAACATCGCAATTATGCCCCTTGCCCCCGCCGCTGCGGGCATCCGGCGCCGCAATCTTGTTCATCCCGCTGCACAATGCGGTTCATGCGAGCTGTTCGGTCATCGCGCAAGCGATTGGAGGTTGATTTCAGTAATCACGTTTCATCAGTTGAAATTTTCACGATGTGAGATAGAATCAGGCAAACGCTTAATTTGCCGCACGGCACAAATTTTCTCCATGGCAGAAGCAGACAAGTCACCCGGCAAGACCTCGATCCAGGTGATCGAGCGCATGATGACGCTGCTGGACGCGCTGGCCCAGCACGCCGACCCCGTCAGTCTGAAAGAGCTTTCGCTGGCCACCGGCCTGCACCCGTCCACGGCCCACCGGATCCTGAACGACATGGTGGCGTGCCGCTTTGTCGACCGCTCCGATCCGGGCAGCTATCGACTGGGTATGCGGCTGCTCGAGCTTGGCAATCTGGTCAAGGCACGCCTTTCGGTACGTGACGCTGCACTGGCGCCAATGCGTGCCCTGCACCGCGTCACCGGCCAGACCGTCAACCTGTCGGTACGTCAGGGCGACGAAATCGTCTACATCGAGCGCGCTTACAGCGAGCGCTCGGGGATGCAGGTGGTGCGTGCCATCGGCGGCCGCGCCCCACTGCACCTGACCTCGGTCGGCAAACTATTCCTGGCCGCGGACGAAGGCGCACGTGTACGCAACTACGCCACCCGTACCGGGCTGGCCGGTCATACGCGCACGTCGATCACGGACATCTCCAAACTCGAACGCGAACTGACCTGGGTGCGCTCGAATGGCTACGCACGCGATAACGAGGAACTGGAACTCGGCGTCCGCTGTATCGCCGCAGGCATCTATGACGACTCGCGACGCCTTGTCGCCGGCCTGTCACTCTCTGCACCGGCCGATCGACTTCAGGATAGCTGGCTGCAGAACCTCAAGGACACCGCGCTGCAGATCTCGCGTGGCATGGGATATGTCCCCGAGCCTACAGCTTGATCGTCTAATCGCCTGACAACTGCCGAGGCAAGCAAAAAACGCGCCGCCGGGTTTTCGCCCGGCGGCGCGTTTTTCTTGTACGGCCCAAACGCTCAGATGTCGTCGCTCAGGTACCGTGCGACTGCTGCGAGACCAGGATCGCCGTGGGCGATTTAGGGCCCTGAGTGAGATTGGGATTCGCCGGGAAAGGGCGCGGTTGTGCCGACGTCGCCGGTTGATGCTCAAGCCAGCTACGCACGCGCGTGGCATCGGCAAAGCGCGACAGCTTGCCAACCGAGTCGAGGAACACCATCACCACATTGCGATCATTCACGCGTGTCTGCATCACCAGGCACTGGCCGGCTTCGGAGATATAACCGGTCTTCTGCAGACCGATATCCCAGTTGCCGCCACGCACCAGGCGGTTGGTGCTGACATAGTGCATCGGACGGCCAAACACGGTGACTTCGTGCTCGGGTTGCGTCGAGTACTCGCGGATCGTCGGATTGCGATAGGCGGCATTGACGAGGCGAGCCAGATCCATCGCGCTCGACACATTGCTGCTCGACAGGCCATTCGAATCGACGAAGTGGCTGTCACTCATGCCAAGCTCGCGCGCCTTGCGGTTCATCGCGCCAACAAAGGCAGGCAGGCCACCCGGATAGTTACGACCCAGTGCCGAAGCAGCACGGTTCTCCGACGACATCAACGCCAGCAACAGCATCTCCTGGCGGGTCAGCTGGGTACCAAAGCGCAGACGCGAACTGCTGTGCTTCTCGGTATCGCGGTCTTCCTCGGTCACCGTGAGCATCTCGTCCATCGGCAGACGTGCGTCCATCACCACAAGCGCGGTCATCAGCTTGGTGATGGATGCGATCGGCAGCACAGCCGTGGGATTTTTCTGGAACAGCACCTCATTGGTGTTCTGGTCCATGACCAGCGCCACTGACGAGCGCAGGGCAAGCGCATCCTCGGTATCGCGCAGGCCCATCGCCTCGCCCAGCGACGGCTTGGACGGCACAAACGCCGCACGCACCGGCGCCGCGCGGCTTGCGACGACGGTACGTTTGCCGTTGCGCAGGACGATCACCTTGCGTGGCGACGCCTCCGCTTTCGCGGAAGCCACCTTTTTGGTGGTTTTAGTGGATTTTGCCTGCTTTTTTGACGACGACGTCGTCGCAGTCGACGACGTCGCTGCGTACGAGGCCGGCGCGGCCAGCAGGGCAACAGACACGACCGCCGAAGTGGCGAGCGCGGTCAATTGGGGTAGGCCGAAGAATCGGGGCATGAGAGATTCGATCCGGAACATGATCTGATCAGCGCGGCTGCGGAATGGCGCTAGTTTAGGAAATTAAGAAATTGTTAGCAAGATTAATGACTTAGAAGCGCTCGTTAAAGTTCGGTTGACAAACATTTCCACATCACGGGAAAAGCGCCGACTTCGTCATAATTCCGCAACTCCAAAAACAACAACCAGGTCGGCCGCTGTGTATCAGGCATCACGTCGACAAACCATGTCGACACCCCCGCACAGCCAGCCACCCTTTACAAAATCAAAATGCCCTCGGCGTCCATATCGGTCGATTTCGTCGATTCCTGAGGACACCGATAGGCGACTCAGGAAAGAAAACGCGCGAACCCACTCACCGGTTCACGTTCCGTCGTCAATTGATTGGCCGTAGCCTCGGGGTCGGCATATCCAAGCGACATGCCACACACCACCATCTCTTCCTCTGGCAGACGCAAGTGCTGCCCAATGATCCTGTGGAACTGCGTAAAGGCGGCCTGCGGGCACGTATCCAGGTCGCGCGCGCGCGCTGCCACCATGATGCTTTGCAGGAACATGCCGTAATCCAGCCAGCTTCCTTGTTCCATGATGCGATCAATCGTGAAGATCATGCCTACAGGTGCATCAAAGAAACGGAAATTGCGCGCATGTTGTTCGTGCATTCGCGCCTTGTCTTCGCGGCTGATCTGCAACAGGCTGTACAGATCCCAGCCAACCTTGCGGCGGCGCGCCAGATACGGATTGGTCCACTCGCGCGGGTAGTACGGATACTCCTCGCGGTACTTGGCATCGCGCTCGGGATCCTCGTACGCGGCCAGCACATCCGCGCACAGGCGGGCCTTGGCATCGCCGGCCAGCACATACACTTTCCACGGCTGGGTGTTGGTACCGGAGGGTGCGCGGCTTGCCACCGCAAGAATCTCTTCGACGGTCTCGCGTGGTACCGGCGTATCCAGGAATGCGCGAATCGAACGGCGCGTTGTGATGGCGCGATCGACGATCGCTGCGTCACCAGGGGTCGACATGCTCTGCGGTCTCCTTGTTCTTGTTAATGTGGTCGCTGTGCCTGCTGGCCAATCACCAGCGCCTCGAGCGCCTGGCGCAAAGGCTGCGGCAGCGGCACCGGCCGGCGCGTTTCGCGATCGACATACACGTGCACGAAATGTCCTTGCGCGGCGGCGACGTCATCATCGTTGCAAAACAGCCCTACCTCGTAGCGCACGCTCGAATTGCCGAGCTTCGCCACGCGCAGCCCCGCCACCACTGTGTCGGGAAAACTCAGTGACGAGAAGTAGTTGCACTGCGTCTCGATCACCAGACCGATCGTCTCGCCCGCCTCGATGTCCAGCACGCCAGCCCGGATCAGGTACGTGTTAACGACCGTATCAAAATAACTGTAGTAGACAACGTTGTTGACGTGACCATAGACATCGTTATCCATCCAACGCGTCGTGATCGGCTGGAAGTGTGCGTAGGCACTGCGGCAATCAGGTTCGGGCTTCATTGTTATTGGGGTCTGGAATGGCTCGGACAAATGGCACCGGCCAGATGCACGACAGCTCGATATGAGCGCACTGGCCGCCACAAGGTTCCAATGGATTGCAATCAATTCATGACACGTTCGCGCGTTCGACGGCAAGTTGCGCGTGATATCGCGCGGCAAGCGTGATGGTCTGCGTATGCACGGCGACCGTGTCCTCGATCTGGTTGCCATAGCCACCTGCCATAGCGACGGCGACCGGCAACCCACGTGATCGCGCAGCTTCGAACACCATCGTGTCTCGCCGCGCAAGACCGGCCATCGTGAGCTTCAATCGCCCCAGGCGATCACCCTCATGAGGGTCGGCGCCGGCCAGGTAGATCAGCAGATCGGGATCGAATCGTGCGAACAGGGTATCGAGCGCGGACGCCAGCGCGACGGCATAGGCGCCGTCATCGCACCCATCCGGCAACCCGACGTCGAGATCGCTCGCTTCCTTGCGGAATGGGTAGTTCTTCTCGCCGTGCAGCGACAGCGTGAATATCGTCGGATCATCACGCAGGATCGATGCGGTACCGTTGCCCTGGTGGACGTCGAGATCGATGACTGCCACACGCCGCACGCTGCCGTCGCGCTGCAGGCGACGCGCCGCAATCGCCGCGTCATTGAATACGCAAAACCCTGCCCCCTTGTCCGCGTACGCGTGGTGAGTGCCGCCAGCCAGATTCGCCGCGATACCCTGCTCCAGCGCGACCCTGCAAGCGGCAATCGTCGCGCCGGCCGAGCGTCGGGAACGCTCCACCATTTCATGCGACCAGGGAAAGCCGATCTCGCGCTGACGCGCGACATCGAGTTGGCCGGTGGAAACTTCCTCGATATAGGCAGCGGTGTGGACCAGTGCGAGTGTTTCATCGTCGGCCCGCGGCGCCTCGCGCAACTCCACCCCACCCACCTCACGCACCACCGCATCACGCAGCATGCTGTATTTGCGCATCGGGAATCGGTGACCCGGCGGCAACGGCAGGACGAAATGATCGGCGTAAAAGGCAAGCATCGGGGGGCAGGATGAGCGGCCCGGAAAGTGCCTGAATGACATCATTATCCGACCGGGCAGTCAGCGATGGTAGCACTCCCCTCCCGCTGCGGCACACCAATCGCCGAAACCACCAGAAAATGCCAGGATCTCCCGCGTCGCACCAAGCAACCGACTCAGGAAAAACCCTTAATTTATGCGGCATACGTCGACTTCTGTGCGCTTTCGGCAGGGTGTTCCCAGTGATTTTTTGTGCGACGCACAAAAACCGCTTGACACCCATCGTTGTTCTCTTAGAATTGCAATTGTTGCGGCGCATCAAAGCCTTCGGGCAGCGCCGAAAAACGAGACACACGCTCGGGCTGGCCAGGACACTGAAGTCATGGCTTTGACATCTGGGCGGCTTAATTTCACTTCTGCTTGACCTTGAAGCTCACCACTGGAGACCCGCAATGATCCTGACCCCGGAACAAGTTGCAGCCGCACATAAAGCCAACCTCGAAACCCTGTTCGGCCTGACCTCGAAGGCTTTCGAAGGCGTGGAGAAGCTCGTTGAGCTGAACCTGCAAGTGGTCAAGGCCACCCTGGCCGAGAACGCCGACAACGCCAAGAAGGCGCTGACCGCCAAGGACGCCCAGGAACTGCTGGCCATCCAGGCATCGCTGGTGCAGCCGGTTGCCGAGAAGACCCTGGCCTACACGCGTCACCTGTACGAAATCGCTTCGGAAACCCAAAGCGAGTTCACCAAGGTTGCCGAAGCCCAGCTGGCTGAAGGCACGAAGAACGTGCAAGCCCTGGTCGACAACCTGGCCAAGAACGCTCCGGCTGGTTCGGAGTCGACCGTGGCGATCGTGAAGTCGGCGATCTCGGCGGCCAACAACGCCTACGAGTCGGTGCAGAAGGCTACCAAGCAAGCCGTTGAAATGGCTGAGAGCAACTTCCAGGCCGCTGCCACCGCCGCGACCAAGGCTGCCCAGCAAGCCAGCGCCACGGCCCGCACCGCCACCAAGAAGTCGGCCACTGCTGCCTAAGCATCTGTATCTGTAATACCAACGCACCGGCTCTGGCCGGTCCGTTGGCAAAACGCCCCGCCCACGCGGGGCGTTTTGCCAACGGAGGCGATCCCGATCGCCTCGTACCGGTGTCTCCTCGGTACCCGATTCCAAAAGGTATCGTTCAAGCCCGGCCCCTGACTACCAGGGGCCGGGCTTTTTTTCGTCGCGCCCTCCCCGCTGCTTGCAGGAGAATCGAGACAAATAAAAAAACCCGCCGAATCGGCGGGTTCTCTCACTACGGCGCCAGCAATCAGCGCTTGCGCGGCGGCGGCACGTCCGTGCACACACCTTCGTAGATTTCCGCAGCCATGCCGATCGACTCGCCCAAGGTCGGGTGCGGGTGAATCGTCTTGCCAATATCCACGGCATCCGCGCCCATCTCGATGGCCAGGCAAACTTCGCTGATCAGGTCGCCCGCGTGGGTGCCGACGATACCGCCACCGATGATGCGATGGGTTTCCTCGTCGAAAATCAGCTTGGTGAAGCCCTCGTCACGGCCATTGGCAATCGCACGGCCCGAAGCGGCCCATGGGAACACGCCCTTGCTGTACTTGATGCCTTCGGCCTTGCACTGGTCTTCGGTCTTGCCGGCCCATGCCACTTCCGGATCGGTGAACGCCACGGACGGGATCTGCTTCGCGTCGAAGTAGGCCTTCTCGCCATGCGCGGCCTCGGCGGCCACGTGTGCCTCATGCACCGCCTTGTGCGCGAGCATCGGCTGGCCGACGATATCGCCGATCGCGTAGATGTGCGGCACGTTGGTGCGCATCTGCTTGTCGACATCGATGAAGCCACGGTCGGTCACAGCCACACCGGCCTTCTCGGCACCGATCTTCTTGCCGTTCGGGGAGCGGCCCACCGACACCAGCACAGCGTCGTAACGCTGCGGCTCGGCCGGCGCGGACTCGCCCTCGAACTTCACGTAGATACCGTCCGGCTTCGCTTCCACGCCGACCGTCTTGGTCTTCAGCATCACGTTATCGAAGCGATGCTTGTTCACCTTGTCCCAGACCTTGACCAGATCGCGGTCAGCGCCCTGCATCAGGCCGTCGAGCATTTCCACGACATCGAGTCGCGCGCCGAGCGTGCTGTAGACGGTGGCCATTTCCAGGCCGATGATGCCGCCGCCAATCACGAGCATCTTGTTCGGGATGTCGCGTAGTTCCAGCGCGCCCGTCGAATCGAAAATGCGCGGATCCTCAGGGACGAACGGCAGCTTCACGGCCTGGCTGCCGGCCGCGATGATCGCCTTTTCGAAGCGGATCACGGTCTTCTTGCCATTGGTGGCCTTGCTGTCGCCTTCCGTTTCCTGCACCTCCAGGTGATGCGGATCCAGGAACGTGCCGATGCCGCGTACCACCTGCACCTTGCGGGCCTTCGCCATTCCCGACAGGCCGCCGGTCAGCTTGCCGACCACGCTTTCCTTGTAGTGCCGCAGGCCATCCAGGTCGATCTTGGCTTCGCCGAACAGGATGCCGTGCGCGGCCAGCGCCTTGGCCTCGTCGATCACCGCCGCGTTGTGCAGCAGCGCCTTCGACGGGATGCAGCCCACGTTCAGGCAAACGCCGCCGAGGGTGCCATAGCGCTCGACCAGAACGGTGTTCATGCCGAGGTCCGCCGAGCGGAAAGCCGCCGAGTAACCGCCGGGGCCTGCGCCCAGCACCAGCATTTCGCACTGGATGTCGGCGCCACCGGCATGCGTGGCGGCCGCCGGAGCCGCTGCCGGCGCCG
>NZ_ANKP01000173.1:0-7011 GCF_000319775.1 Cupriavidus sp. HMR-1 | reverse complement strand
GGTTCGCTCGCTGCCGCGACGGGCATGGCAGCCGGCGCCGATGCCGATGCCGGCATTGCCGCCGGCGCGGATGCTGGCGCTGCCTCGCCGCCAAAGATGAGCTTGCCTGGCGTCTGATTCTTCTGCGCCGCCTTCATGCCGTCAATTTCGGCAATAAGCTCGTATTCGGACGGCAACTCGTTGCCCACCCACCGCACAAGCTTGTCACCCTCGAAGTACACGGTGAACTGGCGCGATTGCACGACCGGCCGGCTGCCGCGACGGAAAGAGAAGTAATAGTCCCATCGATCCGCGTGAAAGACGTCCGTCAGCAGCGGGGTGCCGAGCAGGAAGCGCACCTGATCGCGCGTCATGCCTTCGCGCAATTGCGACACGGCCTCGCGCGACACGAAGTTGCCCTGGACGATGTTGATCCGATACGGCGTGATGGCATCGGCCACCTTGCGCGAGGTGCTGTCGTAGGCGGAACAGGCACCGGCCAGCAGTGCCGCCGCCAGCAGGGAAGACACCAGCGCGGGGCGCATGGCGGACGAACGGAATGAACGCATGTATCTCGCTTCCAGACGGGAATGGGTAGATACCGGCACCGGCACACCCCAAAGACTGCGGAGGCATCCGGCACGGCCAGGCGCATTCTGGTCACTCCGCGGAGAGCGGCGTGTACGCGTCATGGCACCGGGGCGACATTTGCCGCCAAAACCCTTATGATTCAACTATCCAGACATTGTACTCTAGGGAGTCACGCCCATGCCGAGTCCGGCGGACCTCAAAAATATCGGCCTCAAGGCGACCGTCCCCCGCCTGAAGATCCTTGAAATCTTCCAGACCAGCGAACAGCGCCATCTGAGCGCGGAAGATGTCTATCGCATCCTGCTCAATGAGCATATGGACATCGGCCTCGCCACGGTCTATCGCGTTCTCACGCAGTTCGAACAGGCTGGCCTGCTCTCGCGGAACAACTTCGAGTCGGGCAAGGCGATTTTCGAACTGAACGAAGGCAAACACCACGATCACCTGGTGTGCCTGGATTGCGGGCGCGTCGAGGAATTCTTCGATGCCGATATCGAGCAGCGGCAACAGAGCATCGCCCGCGAGCGCGGCTTTGCACTGCAGGAACACGCCCTGTCGCTCTATGGCAACTGCACCAAGGACGATTGCCCCCACAGACCAAGACGATAACCCCGCGGCGGTACCCGCCCAGCGGCAGGCAATAAAAAACCGGCGCCAAGGCGCCGGTTTTTTATTGGGTCGACACAGCGTTACTCCTGCGTCAGATCCTGCTCGGCCACGACGCGCAGGCTACGCGGCGCGGCGGCGGCTGCCGCAGGCAGGCCCAGAAACTCGCCAACCACCTGACGGAAGAGACCACGTGCCCAGACCAGCATCGGATGGGTATTGCGGCTGCGGTGCCAGAACATATTCAGGCCCAGCATCGTATTGAGCTCCGCTGGCAGCGGGTAGGCCTTCAGGCCGTACGTTTCACAGGCCATGTCCTTGGTCAGCGCGTTGACCGTGAAGATCATGTCGGTCTGGGAAGCCAGTTCGGCCTGGGCACGCCACGAATGGACGGTCAGCGTGGCATTCCGCTTCAGGCCCCGCTGCTGCAGCGCGTAGTCGAGCGGAATCAGTGCCGGCGCCGGACGGCCCGCGCCACCGGAATGCGCCATGAAGATATGGCTGCAGTCGAGGTATTGCTCGAGCGTGCAATCGTTCTTCAGGAGCGGATGATTCTCGCGCGCGCAAACCCACAGGTTCAGCGACGTCACCACTTCCTCGACGATTTCGGGATGGCGGGTCGGGAACGGCGAAAAGGCCAGATCGAGTTCGTTGGCACGCATCGACGCGACGTCGGCTTCCCACGAATGCGATTCGACCAGGCGGATATGCAGATCCGGAGCCAGTTGCTTGATGCGCAGGACAAAGCGGTTGAAAACCGTGTCGCCAAGTTCGGCGGCAAAACCGATATTCAACGTGCCGGTGGCGATGGCCGGATCGAAATTATCGGCATCCCCCTCGTTGATCGACGACCAGAGGTCGAGCATGTCCCGGATCTTCGGGCCCAGTTCCAGCGCGCGCGGCGTTGGAGTCAGACCATGAGGCACCCGAATGAAAAGGGGATCGTCGAAGATTTCGCGCAGTCGGCCGAGCGAGTGAGAAACGGCCGGCGCGGTCATGTGCATCTTTTCCGCCACATAAGTGGCGTTACGCTTGCTGAGCAACTCGGTGAAGATCACGAGCAGCTTGGTATCCACGTTCACCATGATCAGGCCCGGTTTGTTATGTCTTACGCTTCGATGGCCCCACCACTTTCACGGGCTGCACATCAGACATTAATAGATCCTTCCGAGTGTAAGAGAAAATAACAGGAGCGAAAAGCAAATTCAGCATTTCTCGCATTACTGAACGCGAACTTTCGCGGATTTTTGACAACTTTGAGACAGATAATGTCAAAAATCGCCATTCATTGAATTCCATGACCCGCTATAGTGCCTGAAGGCGTTCCAATTCTGCCTCGCAGCCCGCCCTGTCTTGTTTCAGATCAAGCCATGCCTTCCCACCGACTCGACGTTGATCTCGCCAAAGCCTATCGCCTGCTGAATCACGGTCCGACCGTTCTGGTCAGTGCCGCGCACAATGGGCAACGCAATATCATGGCGGCGGCATGGGCCATGCCGCTCGATTTCGCCCCGCCGAAGGTGGCCGTGGTGCTGGACAAGTCCACCTGGACGCGCCAGTTGCTTGAGGCAAGCGGCGAATTCGCGTTACAGGTTCCCACCGCCGCCCAGGTCGATATCACGCAGGCACTGGGCTCCAGTTCGGGACGGGCCCTGACGGAAAAGCAAGGCATCGACAAGTTCGCCGCGTACGGCTTGCAGACCTTCGCTGGCAGCGTGATCGGCGCCCCGCTGCTCGAAGGCTGTGCGGCGTGGCTGGAATGCAGGCTGTTGCCAGAACCCGCGATCCAGAACAGCTACGATCTGTTTCTCGGCGAAGTGGTCGCCGCTCACGCCGACGGCCGCGTCTTCAGCAATGGCCGCTGGCACTTTACCGGCCAAGACAACCTGCGCACGATCCACCATGTCGCGGGTGGCCACTTTCTTGTCGATGGCGATACTATCGATGCGCGGCCGCTGACTCCACCAGTCACCCCACCAGCCGCCTGAGCAACAAAAAACGCGCCCTTGGGCGCGTTTTTTGTTCAGCGAGGATGGCTTACTTGGCCACGACGCGTGCCATTTCCAGGCACTTGTTCGAATAGCCCCACTCGTTGTCGTACCAGCTCACGACCTTGATGAACGTGCCGTCCAGCGCGATGCCGGCTTCAGCGTCGAAAATCGAGGTGCGGGCATCGCCGCGGAAGTCCGTGGCCACAACCTTGTCTTCGGTGTAGCCCAGCACGCCCTTCAGCGCGCCCTGGCTCTGGGCCTTCATCTCGGCGCAGATTTCTTCGTACTTGGCCGGGTTTTCCAGTTCGACGGTCAGGTCGACCACCGAAACGTCCGAGGTCGGCACGCGGAACGACATGCCCGTCAGCTTCTTGTTCAGCTGCGGGATCACCACGCCAACGGCCTTTGCGGCGCCAGTCGACGACGGGATGATGTTTTCCAGGATGCCGCGACCACCGCGCCAGTCCTTGTTCGACGGACCATCCACGGTCTTCTGCGTGGCGGTAGCAGCGTGCACGGTCGTCATCAGACCGCGCTTGATGCCCCACTTGTCGTTCAGGACCTTGGCCACCGGGGCCAGGCAGTTGGTCGTGCAGCTTGCGTTCGAGATGATCGCTTCGCCCTTGTACGTCTCGTGGTTCACGCCGAACACGAACATCGGGGTGTCGTCCTTCGACGGGGCCGACATGATCACCTTCTTGGCGCCCGCGTCGATGTGCTTCTGCGCGCCTTCCTTCGTCAGGAAGATGCCGGTCGACTCGATCACCACGTCGGCGCCGACTTCGCCCCACTTCAGCTCGGACGGATCCTTGACGGCGGTCAGGCGGATCTTCTTGCCATTGACCACGAGCGTGTTGCCTTCCACCGACACTTCACCGTCGAAGCGGCCGTGGACCGAGTCGTACTTCAGCATGTACGCCAGGTAGTCCGGTTCCAGCAGGTCGTTGATGGCGACGACTTCAATGTCCTTGAAGTTCGCGGCGGCGGCGCGGAACACCATGCGCCCGATGCGGCCAAAGCCGTTGATGCCGATCTTGATGGTCATGTCTATCTCCTAGAGAGCAATCGCGATAAAGCTGGGGCCGGCGCCGCAGCCGGCGCCTCGCGCCGGCATACCGCGCTGGCGAGAATTACTGGGCGAGCGTGGCGCGCACCGTATCGGCCACGTTTTCCACGGTGAAGCCGAAGTGCTTGAACAGCACGCCTGCCGGAGCCGATTCGCCGAACGTGTCGATACCGACGACGGCCTGAACCTGGTACTTCCACCAGAAATCGGTGACGCCCGCTTCCACGGCGATGCGCGGCACGCCGGCCGGCAGCACGCTGGCCTTGTAGGCGGCGTCCTGCTTGTCGAACACGGAGGTCGACGGGACCGACACCACGCGCACGTGCACGCCTTCCACGGCCAGCGCATCGGCGGCGCCCACGGCCAGACCGACTTCCGAGCCGGTGGCGATAATCACGGCATCCGGGCGCTTCTTGCGCGGATTCGTGCCATCGCGCAGCACGTAGCCACCGCGCGCGATGTTGGCGCGCGTGACATCGTCACGCTTCTGGAACGGCAGGTTCTGGCGGCTGAAAATCAGGCAGCTCGGGCCGTTCTCGCGGCGGATCGAGTACGCCCAGGCCACGGCGGTTTCGGTGGTGTCGGCGGTACGCCAGACATCCATGTTCGGGATCAGACGCAGGCTGGCCACGTGTTCGATCGACTGGTGAGTCGGACCGTCTTCGCCCAGGCCGATCGAATCATGCGTGAACACGAACAGCGAGCGGATCTTCATCAGCGCGGCCATGCGCAGCGCGTTGCGACTGTAGTCCGAGAACGTCAGGAACGTGGCGCCGTAGGGGATGTAGCCACCATGCAGCGCGATGCCGTTCATGATCGCGCTCATGCCGAACTCACGCACACCGTAGTTGATGTGGTTGCCCCACGAGTCGAAGCGAACGGCCTGCGTGCCCGACCAGTTGGTCAGGTTCGAACCGGTCAGGTCGGCCGAGCCGCCCAGCAGTTCCGGCAGTACCGGCGCCAGTGCCTCGATCGAGTTCTGGCTGGCCTTGCGGGTAGCGATCGTCTCGGCCTTCTCCTCGCACTTGGCGATGTAGGCGTCCACGGCCTCATCGAACGCGCCCGGCAGCTCGCCTCGCACGCGGCGCTTGAACTCACCGGCTTCGTACGGATGCACTTCGGCGTAGGCGTCGAACAGCGCGTCCCAGGCCTTTTCCAGCGCGTGGCCGTTCGGCTTCGCATCCCAGGCGAGGTACGCGTCCTGCGGCACCTCGAACGGGGCGTGGGTCCAGCCCAGCGCTTCGCGGGTGGCTAGCACTTCGGCGCCGCCCAGCGGCGCGCCGTGCACGTCGTGGCCGCCGGCCTTGTTCGGCGCACCCTTGCCGATGACGGTGCGGCAGCAGATCAGGGTCGGCTTGTCGCTGGCCTTGGCCAGCGCGATGGCGTTGTCGACGGCAGCCACGTCGTGGCCGTCCACGGCGCGGATCACGTTCCAGCCATACGCTTCGAAACGCTTCGGCGTGTCGTCGGCAAACCAGTGCACCACGTCGCCGTCGATGGAGATGCCGTTGTCATCCCAGAAGCCGATCAGCTTGTTCAGCTTGAGCGTGCCGGCCAGCGAGCAGGCTTCGTGGCTGATGCCTTCCATCAGGCAGCCATCGCCCATGAACACGTACGTGTGATGGTTGACGATGTCGAAACCCGGGCGGTTGAATTCCTCGCCCAGCAGGCGCTCGGCCAGCGCCATGCCGACGGCATTGGTGATGCCCTGGCCCAGCGGGCCGGTCGTGGTTTCCACGCCCGGGGTAATGCCATACTCCGGGTGACCAGCGGTCTTGCTGTGCAACTGGCGGAAGTTCTTCAGTTCCTCGATCGGCAGGTCGTAGCCGGTCAGGTGCAGCAGCGCGTAGATCAGCATCGATCCGTGGCCGTTGGACAGCACGAAGCGGTCGCGGTCAGGCCAGTGCGGATTGACGGGGTTATGCTTCAGATGCCGGCCCCACAGCGCCACGGCCATGTCGGCCATACCCATCGGCGCACCGGGGTGACCGGAGTTCGCTTGCTGGACAGCGTCCATGGCAAGCACGCGGATGGCATCCGCCATCAGTTTGACGGGTTGGTTGGCGTAAGGACTTGTGGCGGGATGGGCGAGGGCAGACATGCGAGAACCTGACGGCGGGAAAACCGCAATTTTAGCAGAAGCAGGGGGAATTCCCGGGACGGATCCGGCACTCCGAAGGGGGACTCAAGCCTGGACCGAATGGTTGATACCCGGCGTGGGCACCACGCTGGGCGAAATCACATTGCTAGCGGCCGCCTGCAGCCCCTATCAGCAGATAGAAATCGGGGAAAGCGCACATTTTGGCCGGATCTTCCGGCTCGATGGCCGCGTGATGAGCACCGAAGCCGACGCCTGGATCCAGCATGAACTGATGGTGGCACCAATGGCGGCCACCCATGGCGCACCGCGCAGCGCGCTGGTGGTGGGCGGCGGCGACGGCGGATCGGCATTCGAACTGCTGCGTATCCCCACCATGCGAGAGGTGGTAGTGGCCGAACTCGACGGCGAGGTGGTCCGGCTGGCGCGCGAGTGGCTGCGCGGCATCCACCAGGGCGCGCTCGACGAACCCGGCGACCCACGCCTGAGCCTGGCGATCGGCGAAGGACTCGGCCTGATGGAAGCTTTCGCGCGCGCCGGACGCCAGTTCGACCTGATCGTCTATGATCTGACCGAAGCTGACGACGGCAGCCCCGCGGCCGCCCTGTTCTCCCCGCATGGCCTGCATACCGCGCGCCGCTGCCTGGCGCCCGGCGGCGCGATGTCGCTGCACTTGGGGC
>NZ_ANKP01000172.1:0-7913 GCF_000319775.1 Cupriavidus sp. HMR-1 | reverse complement strand
GGATGCCGGCCACCACGGCCGCGCAGGCGCCCGTGCCGCATGCCAGCGTTTCGCCCGCGCCGCGTTCGAACACGCGCAGCCGCACCGTGTTGCGGTCGACGATCTGCATGAATCCGGCATTGACACGGTTCGGGAACGACTTGTGGTGCTCGATGACCGGGCCGTCCTGAAGCACCGGGAATTGCTCCACGTCGTCCACGATCTGCACCGCGTGCGGATTGCCCATCGACACGGGCGAGATCCACTCGGTGCGGCCGTTGACTTCGAGGCCATAGAGCGTGTCCTGAGCTTCGGCGCGCGTCGGCAGGCCGTCGGCGATGAATGGCACGCGGGCCGGCGTGAGTTCGGGCTCACCCATGTCCACCGTCACCTGACCGTCGTCCTGCAGCTTCAGCGTGATGACGCCGTTCATGACTTCCACGCGAACCGACTGCTTGTCGGTCATGCCACGGTCCGTGACGAAGCGGACGAAGCAACGGGCGCCGTTGCCGCAGTGTTCGACTTCGCCGCCGTCCGCATTGACGATCCGGTAGCGGAAATCCACATCGTCGCGCGAGGATTTTTCAACGATCAGGATCTGATCGGCGCCGATGCCGAAATGGCGATTTGCCAGCGCGCGCCATTGCGCGTCGGTCAGATCGAGCTTCTGGTGAATGCCGTCCAGCACGATGAAATCGTTGCCGGCGCCGTGCATCTTGGTGAACTGGAGTTTCATGTCCGGAATTGTAATCAGTAGATGTCAGGTTCGCCGGGCGGGCGGTGCTTGAAGCGTTTATGCACCCAGTAGTAGTCGGGCACGCGCGGACGGATGGCGTCCTCGAAGAACGCGTTCATGCGCCGTGTGTCGTCGGTGACGCTTTCGCCGGGATAGTCGTCCCAAGGCGGCAGGATGTGCAGGACATACCCCTTGTAGTCCGGCAACTGCTCGGTGTAGATGGGTACGACCTTGGCGCCCGCAAGCCGGGCCAGCCGGGAGACCGATGTCAGGGTCAGCGCCTCCACGCCGAAGAACGGCACGAACTCGGAGTCGCGCTCGCCGAAGTCCATGTCGGAGATCAGCTGCAGGGCCTCGCCTTTCTTCAGCACGCGGAGGATGTTGCGCACGCTGTCGTTGCGCGAAATCATGTTGGCGCCGAAGCGGCCGCGCGCGACCTTCAGGAAATCATCGAACAGCGCGTTCTTCTGCACCGTGTAGAGCGAGGCGCCCGATCGGCCCACGGTGTCGCGCAGGTGCATCGTCAGGCGAATCGCGCCGGCTTCCAGGCCGGACAGGTGCAGTGTCACCAGGATATGGGGCGAGCCGTCGAGCGAGGGCAGGTCGCCCTGGTCGTTGATCTGCACCAGCTGGCGCATCTTTTTCTCGTTGCAGGTCCAGAAGATGCCGCCCTCGGCAAAGCTGCGGAAGACCTTGCGGTAGGTCTCGCGCGACATCGCCTCGATTTCCGCATCGGTCTTGTCCGGGAAGCACAGCCGAAGGTTGGCCCGCACCACTTCGCGGCGCGGGTTTGGGATCATGAACAGAATGCTGCCTAGCGCCTCGCCGAAGCGGGCCACGAACGGGTAGGGGAGTTTGCCCAGCACCGTCAGCAGACCGATGCCGAGCCACGTGAAGATCCGGCTCATTGAATGTTGTTGTTGGTAGTGGCCTGTGCAGCGGCACGTGTAGTGGCCTGTGTGGTGGCGAGCGTGTCCGGCGGCAATTCCGCGCCGGTTGGACACTTGTAGCGGTTATACCCCCACAGGTACTGGGTCGGGTCGATAGTGATCAAGTCTTCGATAGCCGCATTGATCACGGCCGACGCCGCAGCGGGATCTTCGGGCAACATCCCGCCATCGCTCAGGATACGCAGGTGGCCGCGATAGCCCGCGCCCTTCGGCAGTCGTTCGGCATAGACCATCACCACCGGGGCCTTCGTCAGTTGCTGCAGCCGGTGCACCAGCGTCATCGAATAGGCCGGCTTGCCGAAGAACGGCGCCCAGGTGCCCTCGCCGCCGCTTGGCACCTGATCCGGCAGGATGCCGACCGCTTCGCCGCGCTTCAGGGCCTTGACCAGCATCCGCACGCCGCGTGGATTGGCCGGGGCCATCGCCATGTTGGGCCGGCTGCGCATCTGTTCGACGAACTCGCGCAACCATGCCTGGTGCGGCGGCTTGAACATCGCGGTGACGCGGCGCAGGCGCGCGTACGACTGGGGCAGCACCTCGAAGCAGCCCAGATGCGGCGTCAGGACGATCACACCGTTGCCGGCCGCCTCCAGGCGCGCCAGTTCCGGCCAGAGATGATCGTCGAAGTTGTCCGTGCGGACCGTGATGGACTTGCGGCTCCAGAAGTACGGCATTTCCATGATCAGCCGGCCCGAGTGGCGCGCGGCTTCCGCCAGCATGGCGTCGGATGCATCCGGATAGGCGTGGCGGAAGTTTTCCTCCAGCCTGCGTCCATAGCGGCCTGGCAGCCGTGCCGCCAGCAGTCCCAGGGCGCCGCCGATCGCGTGGAGCGCGCGCAGTGGTAAGCGGGAAATCAGCCAGAAAATAAATGTCATGACGCCGTCAGGGCTAAATTCGGCAGCGTGCCGGCCGTGAATAACAATATCGGGTTTGCATTGGCCGCCGCCTGTGGCATACCCAACATGGCACGCTGCAGCGAGGCCGGCAGGCGCGTATAATAGCCTGCATCGCCGAGTTAACTGACAACTTGCGGGGCGATGCCGCTCTACCCGAGGGGCTTGAAAATACCGCTAAAGCGTCGCCGCATCGTTTCCCGAGGCTGGCACGCAATAGCCAACTTGGAGAAACCAGATCGTGTCGAACGATTTCCTTTTCACTTCGGAATCAGTCTCCGAAGGCCATCCCGATAAAGTAGCCGAC
This sequence comes from Cupriavidus sp. HMR-1, assembly GCF_000319775.1. Taxonomy (NCBI): domain Bacteria; kingdom Pseudomonadati; phylum Pseudomonadota; class Betaproteobacteria; order Burkholderiales; family Burkholderiaceae; genus Cupriavidus; species Cupriavidus sp. HMR-1. The sequence goes on along the minus strand of NZ_ANKP01000172.1, from coordinate 5,048 downwards.
CAGATTTCGGATGCTGTCCTTGACGCGATCCTTGCCCAGGACAAGTACGCCCGCGTGGCGGCCGAGACGCTTTGCAATACGGGACTTGTCGTGCTGGCGGGTGAAATCACCACGACTGCCAACGTCGACTACATCCAGGTCGCGCGCGAAACCATCAAGCGCATCGGTTACGACAACACCGAGTACGGCATCGACTACAAGGGCTGCGCCGTGCTGGTGGCCTACGACAAGCAATCGCCGGACATCGCCCAGGGCGTGGACCGCGCGTCGGACGACTACCTGAACCAGGGCGCTGGCGACCAGGGCCTGATGTTCGGCTATGCCTGCGATGAAACGCCGGAACTGATGCCGTTCCCGATCTACTACTCGCACCGCCTGGTAGAGCGCCAGTCGCTGCTGCGCCGTGACGGCCGCCTGCCCTGGCTGCGTCCGGACGCCAAGTCGCAGGTGACCGTGCGCTACGTGGACGGCCGTCCGCACAGCGTGGATACCGTGGTCCTGTCGACCCAGCACGCGCCGGACATCTCGCAGGCCCAGATCCGTGAAGCCGTGATCGAAGAGATCATCAAGCCGGTGCTGCCGGCCGAGATGCTCAAGGAAACCAAGTACCTGGTGAACCCGACCGGCCGTTTCGTGATCGGTGGCCCGCAAGGCGATTGCGGCCTGACCGGCCGCAAGATCATCGTCGATACCTACGGTGGCGCTTCGCCGCACGGTGGCGGTGCGTTCTCGGGCAAGGATCCGTCGAAGGTGGACCGTTCGGCCGCCTACGCCGCCCGCTACGTGGCCAAGAACGTCGTGGCCGCCGGCCTGGCGCGCCAGTGCCAGGTGCAGGTCAGCTACGCGATCGGCGTGGCCCGCCCGATCAACGTGACCGTGTACACCGAAGGCACCGGCAAGATCTCCGACGAGAAGATCGCCGCGCTGGTTCAGGAGCATTTCGACCTGCGTCCGAAGGGCATCGTCCAGATGCTGGACCTGCTGCGTCCGATCTACGAGAAGACCGCCGCCTACGGCCACTTCGGCCGCGAGGAGCCGGAGTTCTCGTGGGAAGCCACTGACAAGGCCGCGATTCTGCGCGCTGCCGCCGGCCTGTAAGCGCCTGCCGCTGCGTCCGGGCGTTCTGCCGGATCAAGACCCCGCCGGTCCTTCGGGAGCGCGCGGGGTTTTTTGTTGATCTTGCTGCACAAGACCTCGGGCACAGTAGGGGTAAAATCCGGTCCAAACCGAACTTAATGGAATGGCTATGTCTCTGGATCTGATCCGTACTCAGCCCTACACCGACTGGTCGCCCGAAGTCTCGCCGGAGACGCAGGCGACGCTGCGCCGTGAACTGGAACAAGGCGCCGTGCTGTATTTCCCGAACCTGCATTTCCGCTTTGCGCCGGGAGAAGAGCGTTTTCTCGATAGCCGCTACTCGGACGGCAAGTCGAAGAACATCAACCTGCGTGCCAACGAAGGCGCCGTGCGCGGCGCGGCGGGTACCCAGCAGGACCTGACCGATCTCTACAACCTGATCCGCCGGTACGCCGAATCGACCGAGTCGCTGATTCACGCGCTGTTCCCCGAGTATGGGCCGCACATGACGCGCGCGGGTACCTCGTTGCGGCCGAGCGAGATCGCCGGACGCCCGGTGAGCTGGCGCAAGGACGATACGCGCCTGCACGTCGATGCGTTCCCTTCGAATCCGCTGCTTGGCAAGCGCCTGCTGCGCGTGTTCCACAACATCGATCCGGAGGCACCGCGCGTCTGGCGCGTGGGCGAGCCATTCGCAGATTTCGCGGGCCACTTCGTGCCGAAGACCCACGGGATGTGGCCCGGCCAATCCTGGCTGATGAAGACCCTGCACATCACCAAGCGCGCGCGCAGCGAGTACGACCATCGCATGCTGCAGCTGCATGATCTGGCCAAGGCCGATCTCGACTACCAGAAGTCGGTGCCGCAACAGGAATTCCAGTTCCCGCCGGGTTCGACCTGGATCGTGTTCAGCGACCAGCTTCTCCATGCGGCCATGCGCGGCAAGGCCATGATGGAACAGACCATCTACCTGGACCCCGCCGCCATTGGTGACCGCACGCACTCGCCCGAGGCTGTGTTGTCGAAGATGCTGGGCAAGCCGATGCTGGCGGCTTGAAGGTGGGAAATACGCCCGTTCCCGTAGCGCGGGAGCCGGGCGTTGTCAGCGCAGCAGCAGCTTCAACATCGACTCGAACCGCTTGCCGTAGGGCGGCTTGAGCAGTCCGGCGCCATTGAGGCCGGCCTGATGGAAGATCGGCTTGAGCTTCGAGAACGTCTCGAAGCCGGCCTTGCCGTGATAGACGCCCATGCCGCTCGGGCCGACGCCGCCAAATGGCAGGTCGTCCTGGGCGATATGGAATAGCGTGTCGTTGACGGTCACGCCGCCGGCTACGGTCTGGCGCATCACACGGTCCACCACATCCCCCGACTTATCGAACACATAAAGCGCCAGTGGGCGCGGGCGCGCGTTCACGAAGCCGATCGCGTCCTCGATGCTGCGATACGTCACCACGGGCAGTACCGGCCCGAAGATTTCCTCCTGCATCGCCATCACGTTGTCCGGCACATCCGTCAGCAGCACCGGCGGCAGGCGGCGCGCGGCGGCGTCCGGCGTAGCATCGGTCAGCGGCACTGCCTGCGCCCCCGCCGCGGTGGCGGCGGCGATCATCGACTCCAGCCGGTCGAAGTGACGTGGGCTGATGATGCTGGTGTAGTCGGGGTTGCGCGCGATATCGGGATAAAGCCGGCTGACGCAGCGGCGAGCCGTCTCGGCGAAGCGGTCGCGTTGGTCGGCTTGCACCAGCACGTAGTCGGGCGCGATGCAGGTCTGGCCCGCGTTCAGCAGCTTGCCCACCAGGATCCGCTCCACGGCCCGCTCGAAATCGGCATGCGGCCCGATGATCGCGGGTGACTTGCCGCCCAGTTCCAGCGTGACCGGCGTGAGGTTCGCCGCAGCGGCCCGCATCACATGGTGGCCGACGTTGGTCGAGCCCGTGAACAGGAGGTGGTCGAATGGCAGGGTGCTGAAGGCGGCAGCCACGTCGGCGTCGCCGTTGATCACGGCCACCTCGTCGGGCGCGAAGGCCGCCTGCACCAGTTGCGCGAACAATGCGGAGAAGCGTGGCGTGTACTCCGACAGCTTGACCATCGCGCGATTGCCGGCCGCCAGCGCGCCTGTCAGCGGTCCGATGGTCAGGTACAGCGGGTAGTTCCACGGCACCACGATGCCGACCACGCCAAGCGGCTGCGGCATCAGGCGCGAGCGGCCAGGCTTGAACCAGAGGCCGGTGCTGGCGCGGCGCACACGCATCCAGCGCTTGCCGTGCCGCAATGCGTCATCGATCCCGGCCACGCTCGGGAAGATTTCCAGCAGCGCGGTCTCCTGCCGCGGACGATTGGTGAAGTCCGCGCTGATGGCTGCGGAGATGGCTTCGTGATTGGCCTGCACGAGCCTGCGCAAGCGGCGCAGCCGGTCGGCCCGCACATCCCATGGCGGTGTCTGGTCGTGCCGCGAGGCTGCGCGCATTGCATCAAACAAGGACGACATGGCGGGCACTTCTCTCATTGGCGGTCTCCTTCTGGGACACGGTTTGGTTCCGGGGCGGGGCGGCAGCCCGCAGGCCATTGACGATTGACCATCGGCCACCATAAGCCAGCCGCGCGGTTATCGCAATGGAGGGTGACTACCAAACGCCGCGCGGCGGCCGGGTTGGGCGAAGTGGCATCGCCGCGCTTCACGGCTCCCCGCGCCAGCGCCTACACTGGATTTTCGCGACACGCGTCCGCTGGGGACTGGCAGTACGGACACCGACACGCGAGGAGACAGATGGAAGCGACCTTTGACTATCTCGTCGTGGGCGCCGGCTCGGCCGGCTGCGCGCTGGCCGGGCGGCTGGCCGACAGTGGCAACGACAGTATCGCGCTGCTCGAGGCAGGCGGCCACGATCACCATGTGCTGGTACGCACACCCGCCGCGGGCGCTGCGTTCCTGCCACGGGCCGGCTCGCGCAATGTCGGATACCGAACCGTCCCGCAGGAAGGGCTGGACGGCAGGCGAGTCAGCCTGCCGGGTGGACGCGGCCTCGGCGGCTCATCCTTGATCTCCGCCATGATCTACACGCGCGGCCGCCCGGCCGACTACGACGCCTGGGCCGATGCCGGCTGCGACGGCTGGTCGTGGGTCGACGTGCTGCCGTATTTCCGCCGCGCCGAGTGCAACGCGCGTCTGGCCGGCGAGGACGACGATCCGCTTCACGGTGGCACCGGGCCGCTGCACGTCAGTGACCTGCGTTCGCCGAACCCGTTCGCGCACCATTTCATCGACGCAGCACAGCGTGCCGGCATCGTGCGCAACGGCGACTTCAACGGCGATGAGCAGGAAGGCGTGGGCTGGTATCAGGTGACCCAGCACAACGGCGAGCGATGGAATGCCGCGCGCGCCTATCTGCACGGCGGCAATGCCCGCAACCGGACCAGCAACGGCGGACGCAGCCACCTGCACGTGCTGACGGGGGCGCACGTGCTGCGCGTGCTGTTCGAACGCAGGCGCGCGGTGGGTGTCGTTGCGTGGCGCGACGGCAAGGAACTGGAAATCCGCGCGCGTCGGGAGGTGATCCTTGCTGCAGGCGCGTTCGGGTCTCCGCAATTACTGATGGCCTCCGGCGTGGGGCCGATGATGCATCTGCGCGAGCTTGGCGTTCCCGTGGTCCACGACCTGCCAGGCGTTGGCGCCAATCTGCAGGATCACGTGGATGTCTCGGTGCAACGACGCGTGCGTGCGTCCGAACTGTTCGGCATCTCGCTGGGCAGCGCCTTCCGGCTGATTGGCGAAAGCCTGCGCTATCGGCGCGAGCGATCGGGCATGCTGACATCGAACTTGGCCGAAGCAGGCGCCTTCGTGCGCAGCCGCGCCGGGCTGGCCGAGCCCGACCTGCAATTGAGTTTCGTGGTGGGGCTCGTCGACGACGAGACGCGCCGCCTGCGCCTGGGGCACGGCTACGCGTGCCATGCCAGCGTGCTGCGCCCGCGCA
>NZ_ANKP01000171.1:0-26998 GCF_000319775.1 Cupriavidus sp. HMR-1 | reverse complement strand
AAATGGTGGCCGATGAAGCCGTTGACGCCAAGAATCAGGACCTTTTTCATCGGTTTTCCTCTTAGGACTTCGCAGTAATGATGTTTTGGAATACTTGTACAGATACCGGGCTCGCGTTGTCGGCGTTCGGACCTTCGAGCAACTGCGTCACGCGGATGGCTCCGCCGTCTCCGCCGACCGCCACGATACGGCCATCCACGACATGCAGGCCAGGCTGCAGACCCGCCGGCACGCTTGACGGTTCGAGGCGGCGTGCCTGCGCGACGATGAAGCGGCGGCCGCCAATGTCGGTGAATGCGCCCGGGTAGGGCGGCGCGACTGCGCGGATCAAATTGTAGACCGCTGCTGCCGGTTGGCTGAAATCGATACGGCCGTCCTCGGGTTTGCGTCCCGAGAAATAGCTGCCCTCGGAGAGCACATTGGGCCGCTTGGGTGTCTGCCCGGCCATCATGGCGGGCAGCGCGCGCCACAGCGTTTGCTCGGCGGCGACGGTGACCTTCTCGAAGACCTCGCCGGCCGTGTCGTCCGGCAGGATTGGCACTGACGTCTGGTCGACGATATAGCCGGCGTCGGGCTTGGCTTCCATCGCGTGCAGCGTGGCGCCGGTTTCTTCCTCGCCGCGCAGCACGGCCCAGTTCACCGGCACGCGACCGCGATACTTCGGCAGCAGCGAACCATGCATGTTGAAGGCGCCCTGCGGCGCCACGGCCAGCAGGTCAGCCGGGATCATCGACCGGTAGTAGAACGAGAAGATGACATCGGGCTTCGCGGCGCGAACGGCCTCGGCCAATGCCGGATCGGTCGGGTCCTCGCCATAGATGAACGACAGGTTCAGTTCGGCGGCCGTGTCGGCCACGCGGCGGAACCAGATGTTCTCGTCGGGTCGGTCGCGGTGCGTGATGACCAGCGCCACGTCCACACCGCGCGCGTGCAGCACGCGCAGGCAGCGGTCGCCGACGTTATGGTAGGCAAAGACTACTGCGCGCACGAGGCCTCCGCTGTGTTGTCGGTCTTCGGGTCACGGGGGTCACGCTCGAGCACCGCCTGGATGCGGTAGCGCGGGCGGTCGCGCACTTCCTGATAGATCCGGCCGACGTACTCACCCAGCAGGCCGATGCCGAACAGCATGATGCCGACCAGGAAGAAGTTGAGTGCGAACAGCGTGAACACACCCTGGACTTCAGAGCCGAGCAGGAAGCGGCGAATCAGCAGGATCACGAAGAGGCCGGCCGAGGAGATCGACAGCACCGTGCCGATCGCCGAGAACCATTGCAGCGGCACGATCGAGAAGCCGGTGACCAGGTCGAAGTTCAGGCGGATCAGTTGGTAGAGCGAATACTTGGATTCGCCAGCGTGGCGCTGCTCGTGGCCGACTTCGATTTCCACCGGGTTCGACGAGAACGTGTAGGCCAGCGCGGGAATGAACGTGTTGACTTCGCGGCACGCGTTGATCGTGTCAATGACGTTGCGATCGTAGGCGCGCAACATGCAGCCCTGGTCCGTCATCTTGATCTTCGTAATCTTCTCGCGCAGGCGGTTCATCGCGCGCGACGCGTAGCGGCGGAACGCGGAGTCGTTGCGCTGGCGGCGAATCGTGCCGACGTAGTCATGGCCCTTGCGCATCTCGGCCACCAGCCGGGGGATTTCCTCGGGCGGGTTCTGCAGGTCGGCGTCGAGCGTGATCACGATGCGTCCGCGCGTGTGCTCGAAGCCGGCCAGGATGGCCATGTGCTGACCGAAATTGCCGTTGAACAAGATGACCCGGGTCACGTCCGGGCGCTTGTGGAACTGCGCGGCCAGCATCTGCGGCGAGCGGTCGGCGCTGCCGTCATTGACGAAGATGATCTCGTAGGATTCGCCCAGGCTGTCCAGCGCCGGATAGACGCGGTCGAACAGCGCCTGCAGGCCACCCTCCTCGTTGTAGACGGGGATGACGACCGAGACCTCGACGGAGCTTAGAGAGAGAGGCGTTTGCATGTTTCGCTTAGAGTTGCGCAAACCCGCTCCACGTCGGCTGTCTGCATGGCGGGGAACATCGGCAGCGTGACGATGCCGCGGCCAATGCGCTCGGCATGCGGCAGCATGCCTTCGCGCCAGCCCAGGGAGCGGAAGTAAGTAAACAGGTGAACCGGTGGGTAATGCACGCCAGTGCCGATGCCGGACTCGCGCATCGATTCCATGACGTGCTTGCGCGCTTCAGCGGCGCCACCACGCAGGCGGTCGGTCGGCAGCACCACCTGGAACATGTGCCAATTGGTGGTAGCCACGTCGGGGTCGCGCGGCAGCGGCAGTTCGATACCGAGATCGGCCAGTCCGGCATTGGCTGCGCAGCGGAAATAGGTCTCGGCCAGTTCGGCGCGGCGTGCGGTGATCGCGTCCAGATGCTGGAGCTGGGCCAGCCCAATGGCAGCGTTGACGTCGGTCAGGTTGAACTTGCCGCCCGGCTCCTCGACGTCCATGCCGTCCATGCCGGTGCGGATCACGCCTTGCAGCCGCAGGCGCTCCGCGCGCTGCGCTTCCTCCGGCGAGTTCATGACGAGGCAGCCGCCCTCGATCGTGGTGATGTTCTTGTTGGCCTGGAAGCTGAAACTGACCAGATCGCCAAATGCGCCGATGCGCTGGCCGCGCCAGCGCGAGTCGATGGCCTGCGCGGCATCTTCGATCACACGCAGGTTATGGCGCTTCGCGATGGCGTAGAGGCGGTCCATGTCGACCGGCAGACCGGACAGGTAGACCGGAATGATGGCTCGCGTACGCGGCGTGATGGCGGCCTCTACGGCATCCAGGTCGATATTGCGCGTGCGCGGATCGATATCGACGAAGACCGGTCGGGCGCCGACCGTCAGGACCACGTTCGCCGTGGCGACCCAGGTGATCGGCGTGGTGATGACTTCGTCGCCGGGGCCGATGTCGGCGATGCGCAGCGCGATTTCCATCGTTGCCGAGCCGTTGGAGAACGTTCGCACGGGGCGGCCGCCGAACAGATCGGACAGCGTGGCCTCGAACGCCTGCACCTTGGGTCCGGACGTGATCCAGCCGGATGCAAGCACCTTGCCGACTTCGGCAATGGTGGCATCGTCAATATTTGGGCGGACGAACGGCAGGAAATCCTGCGGAGCGGAAGCAGTCATGATCGTCAGGAGCGGGCAATCAGGAAAACGCCAGCCAGTATCAGCAGGATGCCGGCGACGCGCAAGGGGCCAATCATCTCACCAAACAGCCACCACGCCGCCAGGGCGTTGACCACGTAGCCGAGCGAGAGCATCGGGTAGGCAATCGACACGTCCACGCGGGACAGGCCGACGATCCAGACCGCCACGCTTACCACGTACAGGGTCAGGCCGCCGATGACTGGCCATTGGGTCAGCACGCGGAAAGCCGTGGTGAACAGCGTGGCGCGATCGATCGTGATCGCGCCCACGGCGTTGACACCGGCCTTGAGCAGAAGCTGCGCGCAGGCGTTGAGCAGCACGCCGGTAAAGATGAAGGCGAAGGTCGATAGCGTCATGGCGCGGTTCTGGAGTCCTTGGGCGACGGTGCCGGCGCGGCCGGCGGCGGGAAATTGCTGACTACCACTCGGCGCACGTCGCGGGCCACCACATACATCGGCAGGTGGCTGGCCGCCAGACTATCGTAGGTGTCCGGAGACATGATGCCGAGGGCCGGCTGGCCGTCACGCCACTTGGCGATGAAGCCGTCCATGGTGGGAATCCACTTGTCCGGCTCCTGCTGGGTGCCGAATTCGAGTTCATCCGGGGCCGCCACCATGACCAGCGTGTGGCCCAGGTAGAACGGCAGCGTGTGATCCAGAACGCCCACCCCGTAGAGCGGCATGTCGTCCTTGAGCACGGCCTTGATGGCCGGCACCATGTCGACGCCCGATGCCCGGCGGCCCATCACTTCGTGGCCCATCAGGGCGATGGTGCAGGTCAGAAAAAAGGCAAGCGAGAACGCGGTGATGCTCGGCAGCAGGCCATAGGCGCGCAGCAGGCGGCGCGCCAGGACCATTCCGACCAGAAGTACTGCGAACGCCACGCCAACGTAGATGGCGAAGACGCGGAACACGGCGTTGGGGTTGGTCTCGTTGCCGAGCGTGGCGACGAACGGCGAAGCGATGATGCCGGCCACCGACAGCACCGTGACCGCATTGATCTGCCGCAGCCACGACCGTTCGTTGATCTGTTCCAGCGCCACGGCGACCAGGATGGCCAGCGCCGGGAACACCGGCACGATATAGCCGGGCAGCTTCGAGCCGGACAGGCTGAAGAACACGAAGATCGCCGCGAACCAGATGAATGCCAGCAGGGCAGGCTGGAACGGCTTCGCGCCGACGCCGCGCACCGCGCCAGCGCGTTCGCGCACGGCAGTCCACATGCGCGGGGTCAGGCCCAGCCAGGGCAGCGTCCCGGCCAGCAGCAGCGGTACGAAATACCAGATCGATCCCTTGCGCGAATGCACGGTCGAGGTATAGCGGTCCCAGTGCTCATGAATAAAGAAGAAATGCGGAAACTCGGGGTTGCGCGAGGAAATCAGCCAGAACCAGGGCACAGTGACCACGAGCATGGCGACGATGCCGCTCACCAGGTGCAGGCGGCCCCACAGGGCAAGGTTGCGTGTCACGAGGGTGTAGACCACCAGCACCAGGCCGGGCAGGGCGATGCCCACCAGCCCCTTGGTCAGGATCGCCACGCCCATGGCCGCCCAGCAGGCCAGCATCCAGCCACGACGGGCAGCCGGGGACGCATCGGGGTGCTGGGCCAGCAGCATGAAGGCCAGTACACACGCCAGCGCGCCCGAGAGGGTCATGTCCAGCGAATTGAAATGGCCGGTGACGCTCCACATCGGCATGGCCAGCAACGCCAGCCCGGCCAGCAGCCCGGCACGCGCGCCATACCAGCGGATTACGGCCATCATGGTGACCACGAGACCAACAAGGCCGGACAGCGCCACGGCGAGCCTGGCTTGCCAGTCTCCGACGCCGAACAGCTCGTAGCCGATCGTCGTCACCCACATATGGAAGGGGGGCTTCTCGAAGTACTTGAGGGCGTTATAGCGAATCGTCACCCAGTCGCCCGTGGCGAACATTTCGCGCGAGATTTCTGCGTATCGGCCTTCGTCCGGGCGTAGCAGGTGGCGGGCATCGAGCGTGCCGAACCAGACCAGCAATACCGCGATGACGACCAGCACCACTGAGGCGATCATGCCCGGGGGCAGCCCGTCGTGACGCGAGGGCGAGGAACTACGCATAAATCTCCTGAAATGGCCGGAAGCCGGACGCGATACGACGGCCGGCATGTGGCGAACTCCCCACAACGCGACAAGACCCGACTTGGTGGACAACAGGCTTTGAATAAGCCCCAGGAACCGGCAATACCGATCGGGCTCCCGAGCGCCCGGCATCGCCTGGGCCCGGCCGCGAGGGGCACGGGCGCGCAATGGTAGCACGACAGCACACCGGGGTCGTGGTTTCGGCCGGATCGGCCATGTATCAGACATGAGCCCGGCCATTTCTTTCAAGGGCATTTCGCGCAATACTCATGACTCGTCGGCCGGCTGCGCGGGAGGATGCCGACGCTCGAACCCGGGTGACCTCGATGAAATCGGCCTTGCTATCGATCTTGCTGTTAGGAGTGCTTGGTAATGCACTGGCGGATTCGGCCGAGCCGATGGCCGCGCCTGTGACCGATGGCGCATCCGCCGCGGAGGCGGCGCCAGTCGGTCCCCAGCTTTGCGACGCGCCCTGGTTCCGGTCCGGCGCTCGCGTCCAGATGGAAGGCGATGGCACCATGCCGATGTCCATCACGATGACGCTGCGTGACGTCATGCGTACCGCAAGGGGCTGTAGCGCCCAACTAGAAGTACGGTCGAAGTCGGCGCTTTCCGCCCTGATGGGACCGCCGGTGGTGATGGATCAGGTCCACGAGATCAATATCGACCGAAACTCCACCCGTACCCGGATCGACAGCCGGAACGCCACGATCAACGCCCAGGCCCGATACGCCCGGATGTTCGGCGGGGCGTCATTTACAGGCAGCGGGGTCTTCAACTACGCCGGCATGACGATTCGCGAGAACACGACGCTGGAAGGCGAGACCTTCCAGTCCGCCGTCGACCTCAAGATCTATCCGCTCGGGTCCGACGACATGGTCGGCACCATGCAGGCGCAGCACGCCTCGATCATCGTTGGCTCGCGCCACGTGGGCCGCAAACAGATGATCGACACGGTGCTCGGCCGCAAGGAATGCATGCCGATTACCTATGAGAAGCGCACGTCGCTCGGGCCGTTGATGATTGGCGACGAACTGCTGCAACTCGAACCGAGCGTCCTGCACGTGACTGACTGGTACTGCCCGACCGAGGCGTTCGTGCTACGCACGGAGATCCGCCAGAACAACAAGGTGCAGAAGGTCAATGTCACGGCGCTGGAGCTGACCGGGGATGAGGACTCCCACTGACATCGATACTGACATCGACACTGATATTGAAACGGCGCGGGCGCTTCCGTGACGACTGACTGATTGCACGGGCAATGCTCGCCATCCTCGATGGCGGCGACGTCCTATCTGCCTGCCACCCAAGTCCGGCCTGACTGGACGCTCGTCCATTGATATTTTTTTCGACCTTGTTGTGGCAAAAAAATATATTGGACGTCTCACCGGTGCTCCCGCATTATTTCGCCTTTCCGCCATGCGCCAATGTGCGGCTGGCGGTCATGGCTTGCCCGGCGGCCGCATACCGGCGCCTTGGCTGGCCTGTGTCCAATTACACACCCCACAACTGCAAGATCCGAGGAAAGAGATGCCTGAGTACCGATCACGAACTTCGACGCACGGCCGGAACATGGCGGGTGCCCGCGCCTTGTGGCGCGCCACCGGGATGAAGGATGGCGATTTCGGCAAGCCCATCATCGCCGTGGTGAACTCGTTTACCCAGTTCGTGCCGGGCCATGTCCATTTGCGCGACCTCGGCGCGCTGGTTGCGAAGGAGATCGAAGCGGCCGGCGGCGTGGCCAAGGAATTCAACACGATCGCGGTGGACGATGGGATCGCCATGGGCCACGGCGGCATGCTCTATTCGCTGCCCTCGCGCGAGCTGATCGCCGACTCGGTGGAATACATGGTCAACGCACATTGCGCCGACGCCATGGTCTGTATTTCCAATTGCGACAAGATCACCCCGGGCATGCTGATGGCCGCGATGCGGCTGAACATTCCCGTGGTGTTCGTCTCCGGCGGCCCGATGGAGGCCGGCAAGGTCAAGTCCCCAACGGACGGCCAGGTGATCGCCAAGATCGACCTGATCGACGCCATGATCAAGGCCGCGGACCCGAAGGTCAGCGACGCAGAAGTGGCCGAAGTGGAACGCAGCGCCTGCCCGACATGCGGTTCCTGCTCGGGGATGTTCACGGCGAACTCGATGAATTGCCTGACCGAGGCGATTGGTCTGGCGTTGCCGGGCAACGGCACGATCGTTGCCACCCATGCATGGCGCAAGGGCCTGTTCGAACAGGCGGGCCGCCTGGTCGTGGACCTGTGCCGCCGCTACTACCAGGAAGAGGACGCATCGGTCCTGCCGCGCAACATCGCCACCAAGTCGGCATTCGAGAATGCCATGGCGCTGGATGTGGCCATGGGCGGTTCGACCAATACCGTGCTGCACCTGCTGGCGGCAGCCCAGGAAGCCGGTGTCGATTTCACGATGTCCGACATCGATCGCATCTCGCGCAAGGTGCCGTGCCTGTGCAAGGCCGCACCGGCCACCGACAAGTACCACATCGAAGACGTGCATCGCGCGGGCGGCATCCTTGGCATTCTCGGCGAACTGGCGCGTGCCGAGTTGCTGGATCTGTCGTGCGGCAACGTGCATAGCGGCACGCTTGGCAATGCCATTTCCCAGTGGGATGTCGTCGGCGGCGCAGGCGAGGACGCGCAGAAGTTCTTCCGCGCGGCGCCGGGCGGCATTCCGACGACCGTCGCGTTCAGCCAGGCGGCCACCTTCGAGTCACTGGATACCGACCGAAAGACCGGCTGCATCCGGAACAAGCAGAACGCGTATTCGAAGGACGGCGGTCTCGCCGTGCTCTACGGGAACCTCGCGGAGAAGGGCTGCATCGTCAAGACCGCAGGCGTGGACGAATCGCAATGGGTCTTCTCCGGGCGCGCCCGTGTCTTCGAAAGCCAGGACGAAGCCGTCGACGCCATTCTGGGCGACAAGGTCGTGGCTGGTGACGTTGTCGTGATTCGCTACGAAGGTCCCAAGGGTGGCCCGGGCATGCAGGAAATGCTCTATCCCACGTCGTACCTGAAGTCGAAGGGCCTGGGCAAGACCTGCGCGCTGTTTACCGACGGTCGGTTCTCCGGTGGCTCGTCCGGGCTGGTCATCGGACATGCCTCGCCGGAAGCCGCCGAGGGCGGCACGATCGGCCTGGTGGAGGACGGCGATCTCATCGAGATCGACATTCCGCAGCGCAAGATGCACCTGGCGGTGTCGGACGAAACCCTGGCGCGCCGTCGCGAAGCCATGGAGGCGCGCGGTGACAAGGCGTGGGAGCCGGTGGATCGTGTGCGCGTAGTGTCCCAGGCATTGCAGGCATACGCTGCGCTCGCTACTTCGGCGGATCGCGGCGCGGTGCGCGATATCTCCCAGCTCAAGCGCAAGTAAGGCGCGCGCGGCGCGAAGCAGGTCGTTCCGTCCTGCTTCGCCGTGCGCCGCTGAACGGTCGCCGAATGGCACAAAAAAAGCCTCGCATCTGCGAGGCTTTTTACTTGCGCGGACCCGATTCGGGCCCGTGCGCGGGGTGCTCAGTTGTTCGAGGCTGTCGGCTTCTTGGTCGCCTTCTTGCTGCTCTTGCTCGATTTCTTGGTCGTGTCGGTCGACTGGGTCGACTGATCGGTCAGGTCGGCACGTGTGCTCTTGTTCGCGCCCTGCGAATACGGGTCGAACTTGTCCCCTGACTTGGCGCCCTCGCTATAGGTATCGAACTTCTGCCCGGCCTTCGCGCCTTGCGAGTACGGGTCAAACTGCTTCTTGTCTTGCGCGACGGCAGCCACGGAGGCAGTGGCCAGACCCAGCGCGATAGCGGTGGCGATAAGCTTGTTCATGGAATTCTCCTGAGTGATGCCGCTTTCCGGCGGTTCGCGTTATTTCGCTCGATGCACGGGTTACCGGGAGGTAAAGACGCGCTCAAGCCAGTGTGTCCAAGGCCGGTTGGGCCGTCAACTCAGGGGTTTTCCGGGGGGAGCCCCCCGGAAAGCGCTTATTCCGTCACAACGTCGGAAGGGTGCTTCCACGCCTGCAGGACTTCCGTCGACGGGGCCAGCGCCAGGTTGGTACCGCGCGTGCCGATCGGCTGCTGGAACCAGCGCTTCTGCATGGCCGCGACGTCCGGGCTGGCGAAGGTCTTGGCCAGCGTCTGGTCGACCAGGCGCTTCCATTCCGGATCGGCTTTCGACAGCATCAGCGCGTTCTGTTCGACCGACAGCGCCGGGCCGACGATCACATACTGCGACGGATCCTTGGACTTCGCGCGCAGGCCGGCCAGCAGCACGTCATCCATCACGAACGCTTGCGCGCGGCCGGTTTCCAGCAGCAGGAACGATTCGCCGTGGTCCTTCGCGTAGACGTCGCGGTAGCCGTACTCGGCCTTCAGGCGGCGCACATGGCGGTCACCGGTGGAGCCGGCGCTGGTCACCACGGTCTTGCCACGCAAGTCATCGAACGACTTGATACCCGAGTCGGCGCGCACGAGCATGCGGACTGTCGACACATAGTGCGACACGCTGAACGCCACCTGCTTCTGGCGCTCCAGCGTATTGGTATTCGGAGCGCAGTCGAGATCGACCAGACCGTTAACCACGGCCGGGACCCGGTTCTGCGGCGTCAGCGGCAGCCAGCGTACCTTGATGGTCTTGAGCCCGAGCTTCTCCTTGGCGGCTTCGGCCACGCGCAGGCAGAGGTCGACGGCATAGCCGGCCGGCTGTCCCTTGTCGTCGCCGAACGAGAACGGCAGCGCGGATTCGCGGTAGCCAAGCGTGATCGTTCCAGTGTCGCGAATGCGATCAAGGACCGGGCTCTGGGGATTCTGGGCCTGGGCGGCCGGCACCAGCGCGGCAGCCAGGGCGAGACCGGCCAGCAGGCGTTGAAGAGACGAAACAGACACAATCGACGGCATGTTCGGGGTCAGGCAATGAAAGAATGGGAGGGTATACCCGGGCCGTCCCCGTTAGAAGAATTTCTTTTTCATAAGCTAATGCCGCGCGCCGAAGCGAGAAGGGCGTTGCCTTCCGCCTCGGCGCTCAACACTGCCTAGCGCGCCGGATCGACCGGATTGACCGGATCGACCCAAATCGGCCGGATCAATCGAAGCTCTTGCCTGCCTCGGCCAGGCGCACCAGCAGCGGCGCAGGCTGCCAGGCCGGGTCGGCGCCCGGTTCGGCGGCGAAGCGGCGCAGGCTCCGCACGACGTTGGGCAGGCCCACCATGTCGGCGTACAGCATCGGGCCGCCGCGCAGTCGGGGGAAGCCGTAGCCGTTGAGATAGACCACGTCCAGATCGGAGGCGCGTGCGGCAATGCCTTCCTCCAGAATGCGCGCGCCTTCGTTGACGAGGGCGAAGATGCAGCGCTCCACCACCTCTTCATCGCTGATGGCGCGCGGCGTGATGCCCTGGGCGCTGCGGAATTCGGCGATCAGGGTTTCGGTGGCTGGGTCCGGGATCGGGTCACGATTGCCGGCTTCGTAGCGATACCAGCCGGCGCCGGTCTTCTGGCCCAGGCGGCCGGCCTCGGCGAGCTTGTCGGCCACCGACGGACGAAGCGGCACGCCGGCCTCGGCAGCCTTGCGCTTGCGCGTGGCATAGCCGATGTCCAGGCCCGCCAGGTCACCCATGCGGTATGGGCCCATGGCCATGCCAAACTTTTGCAGCGCCCCATCGATCTGCTGCGGTAGCGCGCCGGCGTTGATCAAGGCGCCGGCGGCGGCGCCGTAGCGCGCCAGCATGCGATTGCCGATAAAGCCGTCGCACACGCCGGAGACCACGGCGATCTTCTTGATCTTCTTTGCCAGCGCCATGCAGGTGGCCAGCACGTCGGGTGCGGTCTGCGCGCCGCGCACGATTTCCAGCAGGCGCATCACGTTGGCCGGGCTGAAGAAGTGCAGGCCGATCACGTCGGTCGGCCGCTTGGTGAACGAAGCGATGCGGTCGAGATTCAGGTACGACGTGTTCGACGCCAGGATGGCACCGGCCTTGCATGTCTTGTCCAGCGTTTCGAACACGGTCTTCTTGACGTCCATGTTCTCGAACACGGCCTCGATGACCAGGTCCACATCGGATAGGTCCGCATAGCTCAGCGTGCCGGTGATCAGCGCCATGCGCTGCTCGAGCTGCTCGGGCTTGAGCTTGCCCTTCTTCATCGAGTTTTCGTAGTTGCGGCGGATGGTTGCCAGACCCTTGTCCAGCGCTTCCTGCTTCATCTCCAGCAGTACGACGGGAATCCCGGCGTTGAGGAAGTTCATCGTGATGCCGCCGCCCATGGTGCCGGCGCCGATCACGCCAACCTTCCTGATCTCGCGCAGCGGCGTGCCGGCCGGCAGATCGGCGATCTTCGACGCAGCATGCTCCGCCTTGAAAATATGGCGCAGCGCGCGCGACTCCGGCGAGGCCATCAGGCTCATGAAGCCTTCGCGCTCCACGCGCATTCCTTCGTCGAAGGACTTGGTCAACGATGCGGCCACGGCTTCCAGCGCCTTCATCGGTGCGATCTGTCCCTTGGCTTGCTGCGCCACGCTGTTGCGGGCGAACTGCAGGAAGGACTCGCCTTGCGGGTGGCTGACGCTCAGTGCGCGGGTGCGGCGCGGCGGCGTCTTCGCTGCGATGAGCTCCTGGGCGAATGCCACCGCGGCGGCCACCACGTCACCATCGGCCACGCGGTCGATCAGCGGCGTGCCCGCGAAACTCTTGGCCGGAGCCGGGTTGCCGAGCGTCACCATGTTGACGGCCTGCTCCAGGCCAATCAGGCGCGGCATGCGCTGCGTGCCGCCGCCACCGGGCAGCAGGCCAATCTTGACTTCCGGAAGGCCCAGTTGGGCGTCCGGCAGCGCGACGCGAAAGTGGCAGCCCAGGGCCAGTTCCAGCCCACCGCCCAGGCACTGCCCGGCGATTGCGGCGACCACCGGCTTGGCGCCGCCCTCGATCTGGTCGATCACGACACGCAGATTGGGTTCGCGCGAGGCGTTGGGCGTTCCGAATTCGGTGATGTCGGCACCGGCCGAGAACGCGCGGGGTGTGCCGGTCAGCACGATGGCCTGCACGGCCGGGTCTGCGTTGGCCCGATCCATCGCATCGGCGATGGCCGTGCGCAGTGCCGCGCCAAGACCGTTGACCGGCCCCTTGTTCATCGAAAGCACGGCAACCGGGCCGCGAAGTTCGTAGTTGACAATGTCGCTCATGGGAAGTCTCTCTGCACGGGAGGTCGTGATGGGTGTGGGGCAAGGCGTCGCGCGATGCGAGCGACGCCTTGACGCCGGGGTCGGATGCGCCTCGGCAAGCGTAGCAGTACCACTGGCTTCCTGCAAACCACAGTTTCTAAAAGTTCATCGCATATCAGAAAACTTAATGCTATCAATCAAGAGCGCACATACCGTGTGTTCGATAGCCAGGAGAAATATGCCGATCTTCGAGCAGCGCGGAACCGCGCTTCGCCTACGAGTCGCTCACATATAATCCGCAGCACCCAACCTGCGTGCCCAACCGCTCATGCTCACGGACCAATCGGAAGCTCGGCAGACCCGCCGTTACGTCGAAAAGCGCGAAGTCATTCTCGATACTGCTGCGGCACTGTTCAATCGCAAGGGGGTGCGCGGCACGACCCTGGCCGACGTCGGGCAACAGGTGGGGCTCAGCACCAACAGCATCACGTACTACTACCGAAAAAAAGAGGATCTGGTCCTGGCCTGCCTGATGCGCGCCATCGCGGAGACGCGCGGTCTCGTCGATGAGGCGGCGCAAGCGGGTAGCCCCAGCGAGCGCGCCCGGGCCTTCATCACGCTGTTCGTGGCACGACTGGCGCGGACGGCAGTCGGCGAGAAGCCCGAACTGATGAGCCTGCGCGAGATTCGCGCGTTGCCCGAGAGCCATGTGGAGGTTGCCTTCGCCGCCTTCAACGACATGTTCCGGCGCGTCCGTGGGTTGCTGTGCGACGCCTTGCCCAGCGATCCCTCCCAGCGCAGCGCGCTGGGTGCGCGCGCGCACCTGCTGTGGTCGCTGACCAGCGGAGCTGCCGGCTGGATCGACCGATATGAAACCGATGACTACCCAAAGGTCGCGCAGACGCTGGCGGACATCGTCCTCAATGGCATCGCGGGGCCAAAGTCGGCGTGGCAGACAGAGTGCGACGTGACGGCGCTGCTCCCGGCGCTTGCGCAGCCGGAGACGACGCAGCAGGCCTTCCTGCGAGCCGCCACGGAACTGCTGAACGAGCAGGGATACCGTGGGGCGTCTGCGGACCGGATCTCCGCAAGGCTGAACCTGACCAAGGGCGCGTTCTATCACCATAACGAGAACAAGGACGACCTGATTTCGGCGTGCTTCGACCGCATGTCCACGGTGATCCGGAACACCCAGACGCTGGTCGACGACCTGCCCGGCACGGGATGGGACAAGCTCTGCGCGGTATCGCGCGCGCTGGTGCATTACCAGTTCTCCAGCCAGGGACCTCTGCTGCGGCTGACGATCTATGGCGCCTTGCCAGAGGAGATGCGGATCGCGAAGATGCGTGACATGGCGCGACTGTCCACCCGTTTCGTCCGCCTCCTGGTGCAAGGGATGCAGGACGGCTCGGTGCGCCCACTGGACCAGGCGATTGCCGCGCTGCAAGTGCATGGCATGATCAATGCGGCCGTGGAACTCCGCCGCTGGGTGCGCGATGCCGACGCCGACAATGCCGCTGACCTGTTCGTGCGCCCGATGATGGTGGGGTTGTTACGCTGAAGCCCGGCCATGCGGGCCAATCACCCGACAGCCCACCCACCACCCCACCCACCTCCCACTTACTCGGCCAGGTGACAGGCAACCATCTGCCCGTCGCCTCGGTCGCGCAACGGCGGGTCGTCGCTGTGGCATTGCGGCATCGCCATCGGGCAGCGTGTGTGGAAGCGGCAGCCTGAGGGCGGATTCATCGGGCTCGGCACTTCGCCTTTCAGTACGATTCGCTGGCGCCGTCGCTCGGTCTCCACATCGGCGACTGGCACGGCCGACAACAGCGCCCGGGTGTACGGATGCAGCGGAGAGGCGTAGAGCTGGCGGCGCGTGGCGATCTCCACGATGCGGCCGAGGTACATCACGGCTACGCGATCGCTGATATGCCGTACCACCGCCAGATCGTGCGCGATAAACAGGTAGGACAGACCGAGCGTGCGCTGCAGTTCCATGAACACGTTGACCACCTGCGCCTGGATCGAGACGTCCAGGGCCGACACGGGTTCATCGCAGACAATCAGGCTCGGCTCCAGCGCCAACGCGCGCGCGATGCCGATGCGCTGACGCTGGCCGCCGGAGAACTCGTGCGGGTAGCGGTCCGCCATATAGGGCAGCAGGCCCACCATGTCCAGCAACTCGCTTACGCGCGTCTGCACGGCTTGCCGGTCGCCGGCCATGCCGTGTACCTCGAGCGGTTCCGCAATCAGGTCACGGACCTTCATGCGCGGATTCAGCGATGCGAACGGGTCCTGATAGACCATCTGCACGGTGCGCCGGAACTGCTTCTGCCGCTGACCCTTGAAGCCAGCCAGGTCCTCGCCATCGAACAGGATGCGGCCGTCACTGGCGGGCAGCATCTTCATGATGGCCAGACCGGTAGTGGATTTGCCGCAGCCGCTTTCGCCGACCAGCCCTAGCGTCTCGCCGCGATTGAGCGTGAACGAGACGCCGTCGACAGCCTTCACGGTGCCAACCTGGCGTTTGAACAGCACGCCTTGCGTGACCGGAAAGTGCACCTTCAGGTTTTCGACGCGAAGAATCGGATCCACGGCCGGAGCGACCGGGGACTGCGAAGCCGCGGGACCCGCAAGGTCTGGACGTGCGCTGCCGGGGCGGCTTGGGGGCGCGACGCTCTGCGAGGGGCACGCCGCAAGTGGCGTTTCAGTATGCGTCATGGAGGAAGCAGGCGTTGAGGTGTTGATGGGAGATCTCGCGCAGTGGGGGCGGCGCCTGATCGCATGTCTCATTGGCCAGCTTGCAGCGCGGGCGGAACGCGCAGCCCTGCCCGAGCGCGGTCAGATCTGGTGGCTGGCCGTCGATCGGCACCAGCGGCTGGCTGGTGTCGCCATCCAGACGGGGCACACAGGCGATCAACCCGCGCGTGTACGGGTGGGCAGGGTGGCGGTAAAGCGCTTCCGCCGAGGCCATCTCCACCAGGCGGCCGCCGTACATCACCGCGACACGGTCCGCGTATCGCGCCACCACACCCAGGTCATGCGTGATCAGGATCAGCGCCGTACCGGACTTTTGCGCGAGCGTCTTCAGCAGGTCCAGGATCTGCGCCTGCACGGTGACGTCTAGTGCGGTGGTCGGCTCGTCGGCGATGATCAGCTTCGGCTTGCAGGCCAATGCCATCGCGATCATCGCGCGCTGCCGCATCCCGCCCGAGAATTGATGCGGATATGCCTGCACGCGGCTGCGCGGCTCGGGGATCTGCACCTGGGCCAGTAGCGCGACGGCCTCATCATAGGCATCGCGCCAGGGGCGGTGCTCGTGGATGCGAATGGGCTCCGCGATCTGCTTGCCAACCGTAAGCGCCGGGTTCATCGACGACATCGGCTCCTGAAAGATCATCGCAATCCGGTTCCCCCGGATGGCGCGCATCTCGGCGGGCTTGAGACGGAGCAGATCCTTGCCTTCGAACCGGATCTCGCCGGACGCAATCTCGCCCGGCGGTTGCGGAATCAGGCCGAGAATCGACAACGCGGTCACGCTCTTTCCCGATCCCGATTCTCCGACGATCGCGAGGGTCTCCCCCGCGTTCACGTCGAAGGAGACCCGGTCCACGGCGGTGACCACGCCTCGGTCGGTACGAAAGCGCGTGGTCAGGTCTCTCACCTGCAGAATGGGCTCTGTCATGGTTACGCTCAGGTGGTTGGAGGGGCGGGTTTGCGGCGGATCAGAAGCCAAGCTTCTTCTTCATCTCCTGATCGATCCATGCGCGCGCGTAGATCGGGCCGCTACGCACGGCGCCGGCGCGCAGTTCGCCGTCGTAGTTCTTGACCCACGGCCACCAGGCGGTGAATACGTAGGGCGTCGGCAGCCAGATGTAGGGCGCTTGCGCGACGATGTCGCGCGTCATGGCGCGGATCGCCTCCTGGCGCTTGCCTTCGTCGCGGATCTGGAAGGCCTGGTCGACGCGGGCTGTGAAGGCCGGATCATTCCATTGCGAGGCGTTCCACACCTGTCCGGCCACGAAGCTCTTGCGCAACGTGGTGGTCGGATTCGTATGGCCATTCGCCATCATGTAGCCCGGCGCATTGGTCTTCGTGGTCATCGCGGACAGGTACGCGCCGTACTCCATCGGCTGGATCTCGATCTTCACGCCCACCTGTTCCAGGTAAGCGCCGATCAGCGGCAGCATCTCCATGTGATCCTGGTTGCAGGCGCACACCTGAACCTTGAACTTGAAGCCCTTCGGGTAGCCGGCCTCCGCCAGCAGTTTCTTCGCCTTCTCGGGGTTGTAGGTGAACAGCTCTTTCACCGAATCCGGCATTGTGCTCAGCGGCTCGAAGTAGCCACCGTAGTCGGGATGCTGCGGGTAGGCGAAAAGCTCCGCGTTGCCGCCGTAGTACTGCTTGACGATCTCCTGCTTGTTGACCGCCATATTGAGAGCGCGGCGCACGCGGATGTCGTTGAACGGCTTGGTATCGACGCGCAGCGCCAGGTACTGGCCGGTGTACGAGAGCCACTTCGACCATTTAAGCTGCGGCGCGCTCTTCTTGAGCTCGTCCACGGCAGTCCAGCGCACCAGTTCCAGCACATCGAGCTTGCCGGTGCGCAGCATGGTATTGCGCGTGGCCTCATCCTTGACGGTGCGCAGCACCATCTTGTCGACGAACGGCAGCTTGTAGTCCTTGCCGCCGATTTTGTCCGTGTCCCAGTACTGCGCGTTCTTTACATAGGTGGTGGAGTTGCCCTGCGTGAACTGGTTCAGCGTGAACGGGCCGGTGCCGGTGACGTTCTTCCAGTTCGCTGCCCCGGCGGTGGCCACCTCCTTGGGCATGATGCCGGAGTAGTAGCCCCAGCCGAAGCGATAGTCCCACTCGGCATTGAATTCCTTGAAGCGGAAGATGACGGTGTACTTGTCCGGCGCTTCGACCTTGGTCAGGTAGTCGTAGTAGCTGGGGATCTTCTTGGCGCTTGCGTTCATGCGGCCGTAGCTGAACAGCACATCTTCCGACGTCAGCTCCCGTTCTTCCATCACGCCCGGCTTCGCGGGGAAGCGGACGTTCTTGCGCAGCTTGACCTCGAGCGTCAGCGGGTCGGTCCACTTCCAGCTTTCGGCCAGTTCGCCCCGGATCGCATCCGGCGGCAGCCAGGCATCGGCCTGGAAGGCGTACTTTCCGCCGTTGCGACGCGACTTGGAGAGATCCGCGGCAAACAGTTGTTCATAGACCTGACCGGTGTCGTAGTTCTGCTTCCAGTTCCAGTCCGCGAGATCCCAGGACAACGCCGAAATGGTGGGGTAGACCGATCCGACCTCAAGCGTGCCGCCGTACTTTGGCGCATCCGCCTGCGCGGCCGCGATGCCGCAGGCCAATGCCGCCGCTGCGGCCGCCACGGCCTTTGCCGCCATCAGTGGCCAGTTCGTCCTGCCGACATTCGCCTTGATCATGGGCACCATCTCTTGCTCCTTACAGGGTCTGAAGAGTCGTGATTCGCCGGGCCACATTGCCGGCCGGTGTTGGCGGGCGCGTTTCAGCGGCCGCCGCGTAGCCGTGGGTCGAGCAGGTCACGCATGGCATCGCCATAGACATTGATGGCGTAGACCACCACCGTCAGGCAGATGCCTGGCGCAAGCGCGAGCCACGGCCCCTGGAACATGAAGGTGCGCCCGTCGCCCGACAGCATGCCGCCCCAGGTGGGAGCGGGCGGCGGCACGCCGAGGCCCAGGAATGACAGTCCAGACTCCGCCAGGATCGCGGTGCCGACACGGGTCGTGAACAGGACGATCACCGGCGGCAGCACGTTGGGCAGGATGTGTCGCCACAGGATGCGGCTGGTGGAGGCGCCGATTGATTGCGCCGCGTGCACGTACATGTTCTCGCGCACCGATACCACGGCCCCGCGCACGATTCTGGAGCCGCCGATACCAAGCAGCAGACCCAGCGTGCAGACGATCTGCCAACTGCCCGGGCCCAGCACCGAGACCACGACGATCAGGATGATGAGGTCCGGAAAACTCATCCAGGCGTCGACCATCCGCTGCACCACCAGGTCCAGCTTGCCGCCCAGATAGCCGCACAGGATGCCAAGCACGAGGGAAACCAGCGTGGCCAGCGTGGCCGCCGACAGGCCGATCACCACCGACAGCTGCGCGCCATACAGGCAGCGGGAGAAGATGTCACGGCCAAGGTTGTCAGTGCCGAAGAGATGCGCCCATGACGGCGGTTGCAGCCGCGCCATCATGTTGATTTCGTTGACACCGTATGGCGCCAGCCAGCCGGCAAAGATGCCGCAGAACAAGAAGATCGCGCAGATCACGGCACCAGCCGCGCCGAGCGGCTTGTCGCGGAACAGTCGGCGCATCATCGGAAACCGGGCGCGCCTGCGCGAGGCGGGAGGCGCCTGGGCGGTAACGAGCGAAGGGGACACGGCGCGTGGATCGACGGAGGGGTGTGCCATCAGTGGTGCCTCACTTTGGGGTCGAACAGGCCGTAGCTCAGGTCTACGAGCAGGTTGATCAGCATCACCGCCACGCCGACCACGAGAAAGACGCCAGTGATGACCGGATAGTCCCGCTGGTGCACGGCATCGAGCAGCAACAGGCCCATGCCCGGTACCGCGAAGATCTGTTCGATGACGACGGCGCCACCGATCAGCAGCGGTGCCTGCAACCCGATGAGCGTCACCACCGGAATCAGTGCGTTGCGCAGCGCATGGCGGAAGATGACCTGTCGTTCATTCAGTCCCTTGGCCCAGGCTGTGCGGATATAGTCCTGCCGCAGTACCTCCAGCATCATGGTGCGTGTCATCCGCATCGTGATGGCGGACAGCGCCATGCCCAGCACGATGGCTGGTACCAGCATCTGTTTCACGTGCTGCACCGGGTCTTCGAGAAAGGGGATGTAGCGCACGTCGGGAGACCATCCCCACCACACTGACGGGAACACGATCACCATCGTGCCGAGCCAGAAGCTGGGGACGGCCAGCATCAGGATGGAGAACGACCGTGCCACGTAGTCGACGGCGCTGTCCTGGCGGGTGGCCGACACGATGCCGATGGGCAGTGCCACCGTCAGTGCCACGAACAGGGCCAGCACACCTAGCGAGAAGGTAGCCGGGATTCGGGCCATCACCATTTTCAGTACCGGCTCGCTTTGCCACAGGGACTGCCCCAGATCACCGTGCAGCACGATATTGGTGACCCAGCGCAGGTATTGATCCCAGATAGGACGGTCGAGCCCGAGCGCGTGGACCAGTTGCTCGCGGGTGAGGGCATCGGCGCTGATGTCGTTCTGACTCAGCATGAGATCGACCACGTCGCCCGGCACCAGGCGCACGATGGTGAACACGATGATGCTGGCGAAGAGTAGCGTCGGTATCAGTGCCAGCAGGCGACGCACGAAGTAGGCGCTCATGGCAGACCCCTGAGCGATGCTGGCTGGATTCCGGGCGGCGATGTTGCTGCCGATGTCGTTCCCGGGGTGGCGCGTACAGTCGATACCGCAGACATGTTGCCTCCTTGTGAGCGATCGGCCGGCATGGGCGTATGCCGACATCCGCGCGATCGCTTTCGCCTCGGTGTTGCGTCGTGCCCCGCCAGCGTCGTGGCGGGGGGGGCTGGCCAGGTCAGTAGCCGCGCATCCCTGCCCAGCGGTTGAGCTGCCAGTTGGCGTCGCCCAACCATTCCTGGGCTGTGCGTGCCCGCTTCATGTAGAACCCGATGTCCAGTTCGTCGGTCATGCCGATACCGCCGTGCATCTGCACGCCTTCCTGCACTGCCAGGGTGGCAGTGGTGCCGGCCTTGGCCTTGGCCACGCAAACCAGCGGCTCCGGCCCATCCGAGCGGCCGGCATCCAGCCGCTGCTGACATTGCAGCACCACGGCACGCGCGAGTTCGATCTCCGCGAACAGATGTGCGGCACGATGCTGCAGGGCCTGGAACTCGCCGATCTGCTTGCCGAACTGGCTGCGCTCCTTCAGGTAGGCGAGCGTGCGCGCGAACGTGGCGTCTGCAATACCAACCAGTTCGGACGACAGCACCGCGCGGGCGATGTCGAGCACATTGTCGAGCATCGCGGCGCCGTTGCCGGCGCGGCCCAGCAGCGCATAGGCCGGAATTCGGGCGCCGTCGAAGGTGACGCGTGCCGCATTGGTGGCATCGGCGATCACGCAACGTTCGACGCGGACGCCGGCGTTGTCGCGCGGCACCAGGAACAGCGAGATGTCGCCATCGGGCCCTGCCTGCGCGTCTTTCGCCGCGACGATCAACGTGTCGGCCACATGGCCGTCGACGACGAACACCTTGCTGCCGTCGAGCATGTACCCGTCGCCATGGCGTCGCGCCAGCAGGGTGATGCGCTCTGGCCGGTGTTTGCTCCCCTCGTCCAGCGCGAGCGCCGTCAGGTGGCGGCCCGACGCCATCTCCGGCAGCAGCGCGCTTCGCTGCGTGTCGCTGCCGAACAGCCCCAGCAGTGAGGCGCCAAGCACCGAGGTGGAAAGGAACGGCACCGGCGCAAGCGTGGCCCCGATAGCTTCGGCGATGACGCCAGCCTCGACCACGCCGAGGCCACTGCCGCCATAGGCTTCGTCGATCAGCACGCCGGTGAATCCCAATTCGGCGGCCTGGCGCCAGAGATCCCGGGAGAATCCAACGGGGTCATGCGTGTCGCGCAGCGTGCGCAGCGCGGAAATCGGGGCGTTGTCCTTCAGGAAGGCGAGGGCGCTGTCGCGCAGCATTTCCTGCGTGTCGTCGAATACGATGGGCATGGCGGCTTTGACGGTCCTTGGGCTTCGAGGGCTTCGATGTCTTTGGGCTGCGGTAGGCGTGGCGGTACGGGCGAGCCGGTACGTCAGGCGCCCGGGAGGCCGAGCAGGCGCTTGGCGACGATGTTGAGCTGCACCTCGCTGGTCCCGCCCTCGATCGAATTGGCCTTGGTGCGCAGCCAGCCCCGCGCCAGGGCGCCGTCCTGGCTGCGTTCGCCTTCCCACTCCAGGGCGTCCGTGCCGCCGACGGACATCAACAGCTCATAGCGCCGCTTGTTCAGCTCCGCGCCGTAGTACTTCAGCACCGAAGAGAACGCTGCCATTCCTTCGCCTTGCTTGGCCAGGTCGCGTGCCCGCTCGCCGGCGGCCGCAAAGGCGGCTTCGTCAATCTCGAACTGGGCGATCTGGGCGCGCAGCATCGGATCATCGAGGCGGCGCTGCGCGTCCACGCCGATGACTTTCGCTGCGTGGCGACCCATGGGCTCGCGGAAGCCGCGGCTGCCAATGGCGCTGATCATCTCGCGCTCGTGCGTCAGCAGATACTTGGCGATCTCCCATCCACGGTTCGGCTCGCCGACCAACTGGTGGCACGGCACCTTCACATCGTCGAAGAAGGTCTCGCAGAAAGGAGATTTGCCCGAGATCAGCACGATGGGCCGGGTGGAGACCCCGGGGGTTTCCATGTCGAACAGCAGGAAGCTGATACCCGTGTGCTTCTGCGCCTGGAAGTCGGTGCGCACCAGGCAGAAGATCCAGTCGGCCTTGTCGGCGTACGAGGTCCAGATCTTCTGGCCGTTGACGATAAAGTGGCCGTCGCGCTCTTCAGCGCGCGTTTGCAGCGCCGCCAGGTCGGAGCCGGCATTGGGCTCCGAGTAGCCCTGGCACCAGCGGATCTCTCCGCGTGCGATCTTGGGCAGGTGCTCCTGCTTTTGCGCCTCTGTGCCGTACTTCAGCAGCGCCGGGCCGAGCATCGAGATGCCGAAGCTCTGCAGCGGCGTCCGGCAGTTCAATCGGGCCATCTCGGCACGCAGCACCCGGGCCTGTGCCGGACTGAGCCCGCCGCCGCCATATTGGGTCGGCCACTCCGGAACGGTCCAGCCCTTTTCGGCCATGCGTTGCAGCCACAGGCGCTGCGCATCGGACTGATAGCGGAACTTGCGCCCGCCCCAGCAGATGTCGTCCTCGTTGCGCACCGGTTGGCGCATCTCCGCCGGGCAGTTCGCTTCCAGCCAGGCATGCGCCTCCTGCCGAAATGTCTCCAGTCCGTCCACAATTGTCTCCTTGTTGCGTCCCTGGGAAGCCGTGCCACGCGGGCATCGGTCTGCCGGAAAATCGGATCAAGGTTGTTCCATGCCACAGTCTTATTTTTCTAAAACACTTGCAGAAGGTGGCGGGTACGGCAACTTTTATACAAGCCGACCCAAAGGGCGTCAATACTCCAAAACCTAACCCGGGAGGCTCGCCGAGCGCGAAGACGTGCAATTCGGATGTGATCCGTCGCTCCAGGGTGGCGCGACGCGAAGCGCGAATCATGCAAGCGAGCGCAGTAGAAAATAGCTTAACGTCTGCGAAAATTGATCGAAGCTCTCATCGCGCTTCGAAATCCCGGAGGTTTCGTTGCCTCATTCGACCTGATGGCGGGCGCCGCTCGCAACGGGTACTCAGGCTCGATTCAAGTCTCTTGCCGAGAGAATATTGGTGACAGTCCGGGCATTCTTCTTTTCCATACCATTCATACGAATTTTTTATGGAGACGAGAAAGCTTGCCCAAACGATGAGGCTATTGCTCGCGGGGGAGTAACAACCATGCCCCTACCTGTATGTCTGCACGCGAGAAACAAGGGCGGTTTGGCCAAATGCCACCGGCAATTTGTGTTTTCTTTTCATAAGCTAGTGCCAGTGGCGGAAGTTCAGTCGAAAGCGATGCGACGCAGGAGGGCAGTACACCTGCTTACATGCGTTACCCACTCTCCACATTTTGAAACGCAACAATGGAGGTACAATGCGCCCCACTTTGTATCTCACATATAACAAATGAGCCCCCGGCCTTCTCGTTTGGCGTGTGTAGACGCGCTGAAGGCGGTCAGCTCGCAGCTGATCGTGTTGCACCATCTGGCCTTCTATGGCCCGATGTCCGACGCCGCCCAATCTCTGGCCCCCGGCCTGATCGGCTGGCTGTCTGACTACGCGCGCATCGCGGTGCAGGTGTTCCTGGTCATCAGTGGATTCCTTGCCGCGCGCAGCCTGGCTCCTGCCGGACGCCTGACCGCCCAGAGCCCGCTTTCCACGGTATGGCGCCGCTATCAGAAACTGGTCGTGCCCTACACCGTGGCGATGCTCGTCGCGATCATCGGCGCCGCCATCGCGCGGACGTGGATGCATCACGACTCGATACCCGCCGCGCCGCACCTGACGCAGGTCATCGCGCACATCCTGCTGCTGCACAACATCCTCGATGTCGACGCGCTGTCCGCGGGCGTCTGGTATATCGCAATCGATCTGCAACTGTTCGCGCTGCTGGTATTCGCGCTCTGGTTGGCGCGCGCGGTGTCACGCGATACGTTGCCGCTGGGCGTGCCGACGGTGGCGGCGCTAGCGGTGGCCTCGCTGTTCTGGTTCAACCGTGATGCCACCTGGGATATCTGGGCGATCTACTTCTTTGGCGCCTACGGCATGGGAACGCTGGCGTACTGGGCGTCGAACCCCGATCGTTCTCCGGTGGCCCTGATCGCGCTTGGCGCGGTTGGCGTGGCGGCCCTGACGATGGACTTCCGCCTGCGTATCGCCGTCGCGCTGGTCACGGCGCTGGTGCTGGCCATCTCCCGCCGTGGGGGCTGGCTCGAGCATTGGCCGGGTGGCCGCGTCACCGCATATTTCGGCAAGATCTCTTACTCGGTCTTCCTCGTGCACTTTCCGGTCTGCCTGGTAGTGAACGCCTTGGTGTTCCATTTCGCTCCGGGCCAGCCGATGCTCAACGCGCTGGGGATGTTGCTGGCGTGGGTCGCCAGCAACGTAGCTGGCGCCGTGTTCCATCGCTATGTGGAAGCCGCCAGCCCGCTGCGCGCGGTGATCGAGTTCGTCAAGGAAGGCATTCACGGCCGCAAGTGGACGCGGGGCGAGAAGCCCCAGGCCTGAGCAGCCGGCGCCAACGTACTCAAATCAATGCTGGTGCGGGCGCACCAGCATGTACCGCCCTCGTCATGCATTTCGCACCCGTCCGGTGCGTGCGGAATGTCACTCACGGTAACAACCCCAGTTGAGGGTTGGCATGGCCATTGCCTAGTATGGATATATAAACCTGACCAACTGGTCAGGTTTCGATCCGGGGAGACGAGGCTGCCATGTCCGATCATATCGTTCTGACCTCGCACACACGCCGCGACAAGCCGGCCGAGCCGATTCACTGGGGCGCACCCACGGCGGCCGAGCGGGGGCCAGTCATTGCCAGCCTGACGGACCCCGCGCAGCGCAACGTTATCGGTACCCACGCCGGCGCCTATGCGATCTATCGCGCGTTGGCGGTGGCGGCGGGCAGCCTGCAGCGCGCGCATCGTCCTGACCTGACCGATACATCCCCGGCCGAAGCCATCGGCCCGCACCCGCAGTGGGGCGATCCGGACAGGATCGTGTCGCTGGATCCCTGGGGCCACCTGGTCTCCACCGTCTTCGCCGATCGCATCGCCGCCGGGGTGGACATCCGTCCGACCATCGCCATCACGCGTGCCCATATCAACATGCCCGAACTCATGGCCGCGATCTCGGCCGGCCGGCTGAAGCCCGACGGCGACATCCTCGAGGCCAATGGCGACGTGCGCGTGACCAAGGCGGCGGTGGACCCGGTCTGGTACCTGCCCGGCATCGCGCGCCGCTTCAATATCAAGGAGAGCGTGCTGCGCCGCAGCCTGTTCGAGCAGACCGGCGGCATGTTTCCCGAGCTCGTGACGCGACCCGATCTGAAGGTGTTCCTGCCTCCGATCGGCGGCATGACGCTCTACTTTTTCGGCGATGTCACGAAGCTGGGCCAGCCTGACACCCGTGTGGCCTGCCGCGTGCATGACGAATGCAATGGCTCCGACGTGTTCGGGTCGGACATCTGCACATGCCGCCCGTATCTGGCGCACGGTATCGAGGTTTGTATCGAGATGGCGCAGCAGGGTGGTGTGGGCCTGGTGGTCTATAACCGGAAGGAAGGCCGCGCGCTTGGCGAGGTGACGAAGTTCCTGGTCTATAACGCGCGCAAGCGCCAGGTGGGCGGCGACCGCGCCGAAACCTACTTCGAACGTACCGAATGCGTGGCCGGCGTGCAGGACATGCGGTTCCAGGAATTGATGCCGGATGTATT
Organism: Cupriavidus sp. HMR-1; assembly: GCF_000319775.1. NCBI lineage: Bacteria > Pseudomonadati > Pseudomonadota > Betaproteobacteria > Burkholderiales > Burkholderiaceae > Cupriavidus > Cupriavidus sp. HMR-1. The sequence continues at coordinate 1,470 of NZ_ANKP01000171.1, read as the reverse complement.
TCACTGGCTCGGGATCAGGAGGATCGATCGCTGGGCCTCGATGAGCAATATGAAGCATGGCGCGCTGACGGCGCAGGGTATCGAGGTGGTGGAGCAGGTGGCGATTCCCGAGTCCCTGATTCCGGCCGATGCGCGCGTGGAAATCGATGCGAAGGTGGCGGCGGGTTATTTCTCCAGGTACACGCCGCCTGACGCCAAGGAACTCGCCCAGGCAAAGGGCAGGGGGTTGAAGGAATGACTGAATTTCCGGAAGGAGGCAGGGCAGGACGCGACGATGGCTTGGGCAGCGGCTGGCATAGCCCCGTTCCACCCGATCATCCCGCGGGCGTGCTGCTCAGTGCGGAAGCCGTGCGAACGCGTTGCGCGGTGGTGACGGACTTCGTGGCCTCGGGGGAATCCGAGTTGTTCACGTGGCACCCGGACCGCGTTCACGCGATCGCCGACTATGTGGCCGCGACGATTCGCCGCCGCTATCCGACGCTGCAGGTGCCGTATCACAGCCGCTGGCGCCATTTTGAAAGTGGCGGGCCGGGGCAGGCCACGATCAACCGCTGGCAGATCCTGTGCGAGCGCGCGGGCATGTCGGGCCCCGAGCATCGCGAGGAGCGCGCGCGGATCGGTATCGATCTGGTGATCCCGAGCGTGCTGCTCGATGCGGGCGCCGGGCCCGACTGGCGCTACCGCGATGCGGCCAGCGACATGATGCTGACGCGTTCGGAGGGACTTGGCGTTGCCAGCTTCGACCTGTTCGCGCGTGGCGGCTTTTCCGCCGGGCAAGGTGATCCGTTACGTTCCGACGCTGATCGCCTTTGCCGCATCGACGCCTCGACCATTGCCTCGGCGTTCCAGGTGGCGCAGCACAACCCGCTGGTCGGCCTGGAAGGGCGCGCGGGACTTCTGCGCCGGCTCGGCGAGGTGATGCAGGACACACCAGCGGTGTTTGGCAGTCCGGCACGGCTCGGCAACCTGTATGACTATCTGGCCTCGCATGCACGCGAAGGCCGGATCGAAGCGAGCTTCGTGTTGCGCACGCTGCTGGTGGCGCTGGGCCCTGTGTGGCCAGGCCGGCTGCAGATCCAGGGGATCTCGCTCGGCGATTGCTGGCGGCATCCGGCGGCGCCTGAGGGCTTGGTGCCGTTCCACAAACTCACGCAATGGCTGACCTATTCGTTGCTGGAGCCGCTGGAGGATGCGGGGCTGACCGTGACCGGGCTCGATGCGCTGACGGGTCTGCCCGAGTACCGCAATGGTGGCTTGCTGTACGACTTCGAACTGATGGTGCCGCGCGATGCCACGTTCGCCAGCCGCCCGCACGCGGTGGACGAGCCGGAGATCGTCGAATGGCGCGCGCTGACCGTGACGGGGCTGGATCTGATCGCGGATGGCGTGCGGCAGGCGCTCGGTTTGAGCGAGGCGGACTTCCCGCTGGCGCGTGTGCTCGAGGGCGGCACGTGGGCGGCGGGGCGGCGT
>NZ_ANKP01000170.1:0-3457 GCF_000319775.1 Cupriavidus sp. HMR-1 | reverse complement strand
CGGTGCCCGCCGCGTTGCGCTGGCCCGGCATGATCGAAGCCGTGCAGGAGCGTGGCAGCGCGATGCTATCGGCCGGGGCCGGGGCCGGCAGCGGCCTGCTGCACTAATCAGACAGACACCATGGAAATCCTGCTCAATGGCCGACCGATCGAGTTGCCCGAAGCCGCCACGCTGGCGGACGCGGTGACGGCGGCGGCCATCGCGCCGCCGTTCGCCGCCGCGGTGAACGGCCAGTTCGTCCCGCGCACCCGCCATGCGGCCACGCCGCTGGCCGCGGGCGACCAGATCGATCTCGTGCAACCCGTGACGGGAGGCTAAGTCCCTTATGACATTCGAACCAACTGAAACCCTGCGCGACCCGTTCGTGCTGTACGGGGAATCGTTTGCGTCGCGCCTGCTGCTCGGCACGGCACGTTACCCGTCCCCCGCCACGCTGCAGGCGGCCGTGGAAGCCTCGCGTCCGGCCATGATCACGGTGGCGCTGCGCCGTCAGACCGCCGTGGGCAGCGGTGATGGCCAGACGCTCGGCGGCGAGACCTTCTGGCAGATGCTGCGCACGCTGGGCGTGCCGGTGCTGCCCAATACCGCCGGCTGTTTCACGGCGCAGGAAGTGATCACCACGGCGATGATGGCCCGCGAGGTATTCGAGACCGACTGGATCAAGCTGGAACTGATCGGCGACGACTACACGCTGCAGCCCGACACGCTCAACATGCCTGCCGTGGCCGAAACGCTGGTCAAGGAAGGCTTCAAGGTGCTGCCGTACTGCACCGAGGACCTCGTGCTGTGTCGCCGCCTGCTCGACGTCGGTTGCCAGGCGCTGATGCCGTGGGCTGCTCCGATCGGCACAGGCCGTGGCGCGGTGAACCCGCACGCGATGCGCACGCTGCGTGACCGTCTGCCCGACACCCCGCTGATCGTCGATGCCGGCCTCGGCCTGCCGTCGCACGCGGCGCAGGTGCTGGAGTGGGGCTACGACGGCGTGCTGCTCAATACGGCCGTGGCCCAGTCCGCGTATCCGGTGAACATGGCGCGCGCGTTCGCGCTGGCCGTGGAAGCCGGGCGCACCGCCTACCTGGCCGGCCCGATGCCAGAGCGCGAGGTGGCCCAGGCCAGCACGCCCGTGGTGGGGATGCCGTTCTGGCACGCCGAAGGCGCGGAGGACCGCGCATGACACGTCAGGGTGTTGCCGCGGCCATCGACGCCGCGCTGTTCGATGACTTGATGGCGCGTTACGCCGCGATGTTCGGCCGTGACGAAACGCCATGGCGCATCTGGTCGGCGGCGAATGCTCCCGCCGCGCTCGATCGCCATGACGTGGTGCTGTCCGATGGCGAGGCCACCGGGGATCTGATCGATCGGGTGGTGGTCGCGGATGCGGTGCTGATCGAATCGGAGCGCGAAGGCGGCCGCCGGATCGACACCGTGCGCTCGCCGATGGGTACCTGGGTGCTTGACGTGCGGGCCGATGACGACACGCCGCATTCGCCCGCGTTCGTGGCCGTGCTGCGTGCCGCGTTGTCGCTGCACTTTCCGGCGCACGACGCCCTTTGCATCGCCCGCGCCTGGCAGCCGGGCGCCACGGCCTGGCCGAACGATTTCGGGCGCTTTCCGCAGGTGCGACATGCTGCGCTGGTGCCGCCGGGCCAGACGGCGCAGCCCTTCGCGCCTTGTCCGCCCGATCTCGGTCTCTATGCCGTGATGCCCAGCGCGGCATGGATCGAGACGCTTGTGCCGCTGGCCGTGCCGACCGTGCAGCTGCGCTTCAAGTCAGACGATGCCGACGCGGTGAAGCATGAGGTGGCGCGCGCCGCGAAGGCGGCCAAAGGTTCGCAGTCGCGCCTGTTCATCAACGATCACTGGCGTGTGGCGATCGATCACCACGCAGCCTGCGGTGGCGACAGCGGCATCTACGGGATTCATCTTGGGCAGGAGGATCTGGACGAAGCCGACCTTGACGCGATCCGCGCGTCGGGCCTGCGCCTCGGGGTGTCCACGCACGGCTACGCGGAAATGCTGCGCGTGGCCGCGATCTCGCCGAGCTACCTCGCGCTTGGCGCGATCTTCCCGACCACCACCAAGGTCATGCCGACCCAGCCGCAGGGCATGGGCCGCTTCCAGTCCTACGTGGCGTTGATGCAGCCCGTGATCCCGTCGCTGGTTGGCATCGGCGGGGTGAACGCAGGCAACATGGGGGAAGTGCTGGCGGTGGGCGTCGGCAGCGCCGCCGTGGTGCGGGCGATCACGGAAGCCAGCGATGTGCCGGCGGCGGTGGCGGGGCTCAACGCCTTGTTTGCCTGATCCGGACGTAGACTTTGGGCGCTGACCGGCCAGCCCGGCTGGTGGCGCCCGGCAATTGCGCATATCCTCTTTGGCTCACCATTAAAGGACTGAGGTTCCGCACTACGGAACGGAACCCTGCAGAGAGGAAACAGCAGTGAACGAGATCATCCCCGCCGCACCGGGCACCCCCGACAAGCCTTACTTCGGCATTGACATTCCGTTGATGCGCCTGCTGGGTCTGCAGCCCGTGCATATGGAAGAGGGTCTGTGCCGCACGCGTCTGCCGGCCAATCCCAACGTGGTGAACAGCCGGGGCGATGTGCATGGCGGCACCCTGATGGCGGTGCTCGACTTCACGCTGAGCGGTGCGGCACGGTCTCATGCCCCGCTGGAGACCGGCGTCATCACGATCGACATGTCCACGCATTTCCTGTCCGCCGCACGCGGCGAACTGACGTTCGAGGCGCGCATCATGCGCCGTGGCGCCAAGATCGCCTTCTGCGAGGGCGAGGCCCGCGACGCGACGGGCACGCTCTGCTGCGTGGCCCGCGCGTCGTTCAAGCTCGTGAAGCTGGTCGGCGGCGATTAATCTTTCGGACCGTCCGCGGGACGGTACACCGCTTCAAATCGCGCGCGCTCGGTGATGCCATAGTCGCCGGGCGCGTATTGCATCAGCCAGTCGCCCGGCTTGCCGGTCAGCACGTCGCCGCCGGTCGAGCGCGCAATCGCGAATGCGTGCGGCATCTCCCGGGCCAGCACCGGCACCGGCTTGTTGCGATACGGGCCGGACTCACCATGGGCGTTCGGTCCCACCGCCACATACCGTGGGTCGAAGCGTCCGCGCGAAACCACCCAGCGGTCGCCGGTGGCGCAGGTCACGATCGCGTCGCCTGGCTGATAGCGGTTCGGGCCCTCGCGGCTGATCAGTTCTCCCGGCTCGGTGGCAAAGGCCACCTGCACCGTTTCATCCTTGACGTACCAGTGGGCGGCGCGGTCTTCGCGCAGGTCGATGTTGGTCAGTGTCTGCATGGTTTTCGCGATGCTCGCGATTAGCCCAGCGCGCGCGGCGCGAAGCTGTGATTGAGGGGGCCGTTGCCGCCGCCAAGGCGCAGCCGGGCGCCCGAGCGAATGGCTTGCGCGACGAAGTCGAGCGCCGCGGCGACCGCATCGGGCA
>NZ_ANKP01000169.1:0-6513 GCF_000319775.1 Cupriavidus sp. HMR-1 | reverse complement strand
ACTGTTGGTATGTTCTGAAGTGTTGCGTGTGGGACGGCACGGAGACTTCAGATACCGCAACGGAAAAGTGCTTTTATGGTATCTTTCGCCGTTGCGTTTTGTTGTGGGTTTAGGTTTTATGTTCGTTCAGGTCAGCGCCGCCGCCGTGCCACGGGCGCTCCGGGGGGTTGCGCTGGTCGACAGCAACCACATGCCCAGGTACTGGGCCGCGGTCTGGCTGGTCATCGCGGGTGCGCAATGGGCAACGTCCACGCAGACCATGCGGCTGCGGTACATCGAGAACCTGTATGAGCATGCGGATCGGTCATTCAAAGCGAATGCGCTGGATGACGCGCTATCCGACCTTGACGATGCCCGGCTTGCGGACATTCTCGAGTCGTGGTTCGTGAGTCTGCGTAATCAGCCTGTTGCCACTCGCAGCAATGAGGACCGGTGGCAGACCGGACTGGCATTCGTGACATCGGTGGTCACATGGCTGTCGAAGTCGGCGGACGCGAAGATGCGACAGATCGAGGCGCGCATCCACCGACTATCAACGCTTTACCGTCAGCTTCACATTCGCCAAGGTGCCCGCAGCGAGACCGTTCGGTCGTTGCCCTCCAGCGTGGTCGAGAATCTCTATCAGATCCTGGATCCGGAATCGGATGCCAATCCCTTCCAGCGCGCGCACACCCGCTGGCGGGTCTTCATCGCCTTCGTGCTGATGCTGCATCAGGGTCTGCGCCGCGGCGAACTCTTGCTGCTGCCAGCAGACGCCATCAAGAGCAGCTATGACCGCGAACTTGGCCGGACAAGGTACTGGCTGAACGTCCGGCAAAACGAGTATGAAGAAGTTGGCAGCGACAGCCGTTACTCGAAACCCAGCATCAAAACGCTCCATTCGGTCAGGCAAATTCCCGTCAGCGACGCAACGGCGGGCCTGGTGCAGATCTATTGCGAAAATTACCGGGGCCGGCCTTCCCATTCGTTCATGTTAAGCGCCCAGACTGGCGGCCCTCTTTCCACAGAGTCGTTGACGAAGATCTTTACAACGATATCGAAAGCGTTGTCTACGGATGTGCTGCAGGAACTGCACGACCGCACCGGAAAGAAGTCGGTCACCTGCCACGACCTCCGGCACACCAGCGCCGTATTGCGGCTTCACCAGCTGCTGGAGCGAGGCGACTCGATGCCCGAAGCGCTGCAGAAACTGCGTACATTCTTCGGATGGTCGAAAGAGTCGGACATGCCGTCGCGCTATGCTAGGGCTGTCTTTGAAAGCCGACTCGCGAGCGTATGGAACGACGCATTCGACGATCGTGTGGCCTTGCTGCGCGCGCTGCCGCAGGGACGCTGATCATGCTGGAGGCCTTCCCATCCCGGCTTCGTGGGCAAGCCGAGCCATCGGTGCTCGAAAGCATGGTGGCGTCACTGCCGGAGCTACCGCCCGTTGTACGCTACTACGACGACTTCGACGACCAACTCCGCTCCATCCCGGCAGTCCGTCAGACAGATGTCTTCGGACTTCACATCAATGGTCGGATGTCCCGGCTCGACTTTGGCCGGTATCCTGCTGTCTACGGCGCTGTGCAGAAGCATCTACTGGTCTTCCTGTTGGGCGAAGACTTGCATATCTCGACCTGCTTCAATGTATTGATCGCAGCAATGCATCTCGATGTGCATGACGTCGACCGCGTTGTTGCAGCCGGCCCAACCCGCATATCAACGATATGGATGGCGCTGCGCGCCCGTCAGTTGCCGGTTCACGCCTATCGTTTCGTTAAGGCGGTTCTGCGGCTGCTATGCAGACATCGCCAGCACGGGTGGTCCGAGTCCTATCTGACCTATGTCAGCGCTGCCCTGCCCGGCCCCGCGTCGGACTCATATGCCGGTGTGCGGTCGGGCGATGTCTTCCTGAGTGCTGATGAAGAAGCCGTAATCGTTCGCTACCTGGACGAAACGTCGGACCTCGTGAGGGCCCGAGGCTGGTCAGGCATCGCGCACGACGAGCTTTGCGAGGCTGCGATGGTGCTCTGTTCCTATCAGTTCGCCATGCGCCCAATTCAGGTCGCGATGCTGACGATGCGTGATGTACGGGTCTGGCAGACAGAGCCCCGCGGCGAACCGGCCGTTCACCTCACGTTTCTCATGGTCAAGCAGCGGGGAAGGCTTCGAAAAAGGCCGATGGTCCGTCGTGTGAAACAGGAGTGGGCGGTGCTGTTCACGGCCCTGGTCGCCTATGCAGATTTGCAAGGTCGTGACGCGAGCGATCGCGTCTTCGACGTCAGTTCCAATCATGAGGCCGGCTCTCGCATCGCCCGCTGCATGGAACGCCTCATCGGGGACGGCGCTTGCGCGATGGACCTTCGTCATACGGCAGCCCAACGCCTCGTTGACGCTGGTGCAAGCCACGAAGAACTCGCCGAGTTCATGGGGCATTCCGATGTACGGACGGGGCTGGTGTACTTTGCGGCATCAGCCTCTCACGCGGAACGGGTCAACAGAGCACTCGGCGCGTCAGATATATACCGGCGGGTGGCAAAGATCGCGCACGATCGGTTCATCTCCCCGGAAGAACTCACCCAGCTCAAGGGAGAACAGCAGATCGCCGGCGTGCCTCACGGCATCCCGATCGCCGGCATCGGCGGCTGCACGTCGGGGCAACCAGCCTGCCCCTACAATCCGGTGACGTCGTGCTACGGGTGCAGGAAGTTTATGCCTTTGCACGACAAAACGATGCACGAGAGTGTGCTGGCCGCAATGCGTGAAGTGGTCTTGCTCTTCGAGCAGAGTTCTCGTGGTGATGCCCAATCGCCGGCCTACCTGCAACTGCAGCGCACGATCGCCGAAATACAGGCGGTCATCGACGAGTTGGAAGGCGAGCGCCGATGAACCCACACTACTCTGCCTTCATCGAGTTGGGCAAGGCACTCGTCCGTGAAAAGGGCCTGCACTGGGACATACCTCTGGACGAGGCAGGCACTGCTCGTGACGGTGTCGGCTGGAATCTGACGGCGGTTACCGGTGACGTGCCACCCCCAAACCACTACCTGCGAGATCTCGGCGCTGAGGCGAAGGCGCTGGCTATCGTCAATGCAGAGCGCGTCGAGCGTGGCCTGATGCCACTGCCCCGGCGAGCGCTGGCTGTCTCGTGGCAAGACCTGATTAAAGCAGCGGTGGCTGAACAGTTGCTGTTCAGGCGTAACACCACGCGGTATGTGGCACATAGCATCGCGCGTCCATTGCGGGTGCTCGCTACGTGCGTGGACAAGGCCCCGTGGCAGCTGACCGCCGACGATCTGCGTGCGGCTGTTCGTATTGCAACAGCATGTCAGGCGACCGGCAAACTGGGGGATCAGGTGGTCGGCATCGTCAAGACGGTGTTTGATGGTCAACACATTTGCGATGCGGGCCCATTGTACTCGTCGCTAGCTGTGCCGCGCATGCAAGTAAAAGGTACGAGCAAGGCAAAGCATACCTGGTCGCAGGATGAACTACGGGCCGACTTGGAGGCTCGCAAGCGCGGCGAACGCCTGCCTGAGCGCCGGGCGTTCTGGGAGCTGACCCGCATCGTGATGACCGAACGGCCACGCACGTTCATGGACGAGCTGCGATTCGCTGCAGTGCGCACTCTGATCGTGACCGGCATGCGTGCAGGGGAAGTTGCGTTGCTGCCGGCCGACTGGAAGCGTGAGCGGACGTATCTGGACTCGAAGGGTCGTCCAGCCGGTGAGTCCGGTGGCATCTCGACATCCTTGATGGTCCGCCACTTTGCGGAAAAGCAGCAGGACGCTGAAACGGACAGTCGCGTCCTGTTTGAAAGCGCTCAGCCGGTCCCGGAAATGTTCCGGGCGTTGCTGACAGAGACACTCGACCGTGTAGCCAAGCTCACAGAACCGCTCCGCGCGACGCTGAAACTGCAATGTGAGACGGAGCGACTATTGCCATGGTATCCGGTCGACAGTCTCGTACCTGTCATCGAGCTTTACACCCGTCTGGCAGGCAACCCGTTCTGGCTAGGCATTGAGCGAGATCCGTTCATAAAACGCTACCGCGATGGCCTCGATCCGTCAGTGTTTGATGAACTGTATGACCACCAGTGTGCGCTGTGGCGAAATGGCACACTGACCCTCGACATGTCTGTCTACGTGTTTGGGAATCGTCTGGTGAAGGCGATGCGTGAAGGCAAGACAAGCATGCGCTTCCGATACGCTAATGGCTCGCCGATCAGCCTTGTAAAGCGAATGGAGTGGCACGCTGCGTACTTGCACGTTGGCGAGCTCGAGGAGCATATGCGGTTCACGACGCCAACGAAGATATCCGACACCATGCGGCTTCCGCTGGCCACTGGGTTCGTTGGGCCCTGGGAGTTACTGTTCGTGCAGCCCAAACGGTCCGTGGCCGAGGAACGCGACGACGGGCTTTGCGATGTGACCCGCTACATGTCGGTCAACCGACCAGACCCTACGTTCATCGGACAGTCACTGGGTGACGCAAAGCAACTGCCGACGCTGTTTGAAAAGTACGGACAGACTGACGAAGACCGGGCCTTGAAGATCGAGGCACACATGCTGCGCCACATGCAGAACACCGAGCTGTTCCGGCTTGGCGTTGCCGACACGATCATCTCAAAGCGCTTCAACCGGCGCAGCGTTGCACAAAGCTATGAATACGACCATCGCAGCCTGGCGGAGGATCTTGACCAGATTGAAATTCCACAGGACGTCGAGATCCTCCTCGGCGAAAAAGCCGGCACGGTTGCCCGACTCATCAAGGGTGGCAAGGCAAGCGGTCCGATCGTCGATGCCTTCCGGCGCATCCAGAAAACGGAGGGCGACGCGGCCGCATACGAGTACCTGCGCGCCGAAGCGGACGGATTCCATGCCACCCCTTATGGGCACTGCCTGAACTCGTTCACGGTCGATCCGTGCGCCAAGCATCTGGAATGCTTTGCCGACTGTCGTCACCTCTCGGCCACTGACCTGCCGGAGCACAGGCGGAACCTGATCCGGCTCGAGGGTCAGCTCAAGCTCGCCGTGGAAACGATCAAGGCCCGCCCATCGATCAGCATTGGTTGGCAAAACCAGCTCGACCACGCGGAAAAACGGCTGACTGGCGTACAAGGGCTGCTCAAAACGCGGCCGGGCGACCGTCCCTTCCCCGACGGCATTGACCTCTCCTTGCCCCGACAACAGGGAATACTTGATGAATAAAGCCAATGAAGCGGCGTCGGCCGATGATGGGAAAATGCGCGAGATTCTTGAGCTGTTGCTGACCGACGACGAGGACATCTCGGCGCGCGCCGTCGCCCGGCTGCATCCGTCCATCAAGGCAGCGTCGTCGATCACCCGCAGCGAGTCACGCCGCAGGCTGCTTGCCGAGTATCAGCAGCGCCAAGCGGAATACCGGCGCTGGCGTGGCCGCGCTGCCAAGCGACCTGGCGCTGACATGGCCGCGACGCTTGCCGACAAGGACCTCAGGATTACGGAGCTTGAAGCCACCGTGCAATTGCTGACGGCTTCCCACCTCGCAATGCTACGTGCCGTTGGTGAGCTGGGCGGATTCAGCAAGTGGGCCAGATTCTACGAGCAGTATCGTGACGCCCGGGACAAGCTTGCAAAACTTGGCGCCCTACCCGAAGCGGCAATCGTCGCGATGCCTGAGAATCCTAAACGCCGGAACTAAGCGCGGCGACGCTGAATGCCATCCGGCGTGATACTGTCTGCATTGATGCTCGCAGCCACGAAATGGCTGCGGTTCCGCGGCGGAAGCCGTCTCTCTCCCGAAAGGAGCGTTCATGTCCTATTGCCCCTTCTTCCAGACCCTGCATGACGAAACCCGCCCTGTGGGCAACCTCGGCCGGGGAACACATTACTCCATCCTTCGGGCGCCGGTCTGGCATGACGAGCTTCTGAACCGGCTCGATCGCTGCGCATTCCTTGACCTCGCAGTCATCTGGGACGAGGACCATGACGATCGCGTGATCGACGCGCTCATGATGCTTTACGTCGGCGGCCTGCTCTCACCTGTGCGGTATATCGGGGAGCGCAAGGGTACGCTCTCTGTGTTGTTGGCTCCAAATGCAATGCGGACCTGGACCCCGAAGGCGCTGCAGCAGTATCGCGACGATATTGAGGATGTTTGCCAGTGCCTGGAAGATCCGTGGACGGCAAAAGTTGACTCCGTCGATGGGCGCGAGCACTCGATCATCCACAGTTCGGCCGAGAACGTCTCCATATATCTCCGCAACATCGACGTGCTGTGGGAACTGGGGGTCAAACCAAGGACGCGATAGTAGTCCCACGCCCAAGTGTGCAACGCGCAACACCGCAGCCGTCAGACTCCCGGCCTGGCGTGTCCTTCCGTTGCGCCTCCACACAAAGCTCAACGCAACGAAGACTGGTGCCACGGGCACGCAACACGTGCTAGCCAAAAAAGTGGGGGCCCTGTGGAAAATCCGTCCGTCTTCCGGCTGAAATACAACAAAATCTGAAAACCAAAACCAACGCAACACTAGGCCATAGGTGCCAAGAA
>NZ_ANKP01000168.1:0-31932 GCF_000319775.1 Cupriavidus sp. HMR-1 | reverse complement strand
TGAAGTGCCGCCGGCAGTGTCGGCACCTCGAGCCCGGCGCCGCAACGGCTTCGGATGCTCAGGCCGCTGCTCCGGCGACGGCTGCTGCCGCTGCATCGGCTCCGAAGGCAGCAACTGCGGCCGCCGCAGCTTCGGCCCCGGCTGCCGCGAAGAAGCCCGTTGCCCTGCCCAAGCCCGAACCGTTGCCGCAGCCTTCGCTGCTCGACGGCCTGCTGGCCAACCCGATGCTACTGCCGGGTGCTGCACTGATGGTTGTGCTGCTGGGCGGATATGCGTACTATCGCCGCCGCCAGAAGCAGAAGACCGGCGACAGCACTGGCTTTGGCGACAGCATCCTGTCGCAGGAAAGCACGGTGATGGCCGGTGGCCACTCGCTGTTCGGCACTGCCGGCGGACAGAGCGTCGATACGTCGCAGCACAGCGTGTTTGGCGCGGACTTCCGCATTGGCAACAATTCACCCGAGGCGACGGAAGTCGATCCGATCGCCGAGGCCGAGGTTTACATCGCCTATGGACGCGACGTGCAGGCGGAGGAAATCCTGCGCGAAGCGTTGCAGCAGAATCCGGAGCGCCAGGCCATTCGCCTGAAGCTCATGGAGATTTACAGCACTCGTCAGGATGTGGAAGGTTTCCGAGTGATCGCAGAAGAAATGTTCGCCCAGACGGGTGGGCACGGCGCGGACTGGCTACAGGCCGCCGAAATGGGCCGCAAGCTGGACCCGAGCAACGCGTTGTACCTGTCGGTCGCGCCGGATACGTCGGACGAGGCGGATACGACCACCCCGGTGGCCGATCAATGGCGCACGCAGGATCCCGCAGCGAACCTGACGCAACCGCCTGCCATGCCGGACTTGGCATTGCCGGAGTTGGCCTTGCCGCTCGATGCCTTCCCGGCGCCGGCAGCGGGGGAGCCCATCGTGGCGCCCGAGTCCGCTTCGCTGGTGTTCGGTAACGATCTCGAGTCGGAGCCGGTGCGTCTCGACGACGCACTCGACGAACGTCACGATGCCGGCGTGCCGGCGCTCGATACGCCGACCCGTTCGCGTCCGCTCGAGTTCGATATGTCGAGCCTGTCGCTGGACCTGAATCCGGAAAAGCTGGAGCAGGACTCCGCCACGCCGCTGTCCGGTATGGCGCAGTCGCTGGACGAATCCACGGTGCCGCTGCCCGCGCCGACGATGCTCCAGGGCGGCAAGCTCGTCGAGCCGATCGATCTGTCGCGCGTGACGTCGGAGGGGCGGCATAGCGATTCGAATGGCATGTCCGCCAGCACGTTGTCGGTCACCACGATGGATGGCAGCCGCGATATGCAGATCAAGCTTGATCTGGCGCGCGCCTATATCGAGATCGGTGACAAGGAAGGTGCCCGCGAACTGCTGCAGGAGGTGGTCGACCAATCGCAAGATTCCCTGCAGGAGGAAGCCCGCTCGTTGCTGCGCGAGGTGGCCTGATCCATTGCAACAGACGGCCGCGGGGCACGCCCCAAAGGCCGGTATGATGCAGGGTTTGCGGCAGATGCCTTACCGCAACCCGAAGCGATGCGCCGGAAGCGTCCCTTCCGGCGCATTTTGTTTTTGTGCCATCAGGAAACTGTTTCTTGCCTGTGAACCGCATCGCCATCGGCCTCCACTATGACGGCTCGGCCTACTCCGGCTGGCAGTCGCAGCCCCATCGCAATACCGTGCAGGACCACCTCGAGGACGCGATCGAGCGCTTCGCAGGCGTGAGACTGCTGACCACGGTGGCCGGGCGGACGGATGCGGGTGTGCACGCGCTGGGGCAGGTCATCCACCTCGACACCGAACTCGACCGCGACCGCTTTTCATGGGTTCGTGGCGTCAACGCCTTCCTGCCGCCGTCGATCGCGCTGCAGTGGGCGGAGCCCGTCGACGAGAACTTCCACGCGCGCTTCCTGGCCTACGAGCGCATGTATTACTACGCCCTGTACACGGGGCCGCACCGCGCGCCGATGATTCACGGCCGTGCCGGTTACCTGATGCTGCCACACGGGCAGCGACTCGACGTCGAGGCGATGCGCCGGGCGTCGGCATGTCTGCTCGGCGAACATGATTTCTCGGCGTTCCGCGCCGCCGAATGCCAGGCCAAGTCGCCCGTCAAGACGATGTACGACGTGACGATCGAGGCGGATGGCAACTGGGTGTTCCTGCGCTTCCGGGCCAGCGCCTTCCTGCACCACATGGTGCGTAACCTGATGGGTTGTCTGGTGGCGGTGGGGCGTGGCCGATATCCCGCCGAGTGGATGGCGGAAGTGCTGGAAGAGCGCAATCGCCAGAAGGCCGCGCCAACCTTCATGCCGGACGGGCTCTATCTGGTCGACGTGAAGTATCCTGAGCCATACCAGTTGCCCAAGGCGGACTCGGCCGCCAGCTTCTTCCACGGAGTATTTGCCGATGATAGCCACGATGGCGCCTGAGCCCCGCACGCGTATCAAGATCTGCGGCCTGACGCGCGACGAGGACGTGCGCGCCGCCGTGGATGCCGGTGCCGATGCGATCGGCCTGGTCTTCTACGCCAAGAGCCCACGCCACGTCGATGTGGCGCACGCCGCGGCCCTGGCCGAGCAGGTGCCGCCGTTCGTGTCCGTGGTTGGCCTGTTCGTCAATGCAGATGCCGAAGAGGTGGCCCATGTGGCCGAGCGTGTGCCGTTGACGTTGCTTCAGTTCCACGGCGACGAGACGCCCCAGCAGTGCACCGAGATCGCCCGGCGTTGCCGGCTGCCATTCATGCGCGCCGCACGTGTCCGCCCGGGGCTCGATTTGGTAGAATTCGCAGATCAATATCGTGACGCTTCCGGCCTGTTGCTCGATGCCTTCGTGGAAGGCTATGGCGGTGGCGGCCACGTTTTCGACTGGACCCTGATTCCTGCTCAATGGCTTCCGCCCAATCCTGCCAATCCCCGCGCAAACGACGCTCCTCGCATCGTTTTGAGTGGTGGATTGAACGCGCAAAACGTCGCTGGAGCGATTGAGCGCGTGCGGCCCTACGCTGTGGATGTCAGCAGCGGCGTGGAGGCCAGCAAGGGTGTGAAAGACCACGCCCGTATTGCCGCATTCGTGCGCGCCGTTCGACAGGCCGACGCAGGGCGATCCGCAGGATAGTTCCCTCCGCCTTCCGTGGCTCACGGCCGCGCCGACCCCGATACCCCGCGCGTCATCCCATGGTTGACGCGCTTCCTGAGAGCCTGGACATGTACGACCTGCCCGATTCCCGTGGCCACTTTGGCCCCTATGGCGGTACCTTCGTTTCCGAAACCCTGGTTCACGCGCTGGACGAGTTGCGCGACGCCTACGCGCGGTACCAGAAGGACCCCGATTTCGACGCCGAATATCGCCGCGAACTGAAGCACTTCGTTGGCCGCCCGTCGCCGATCTATCACGCGCAGCGCTGGAGCGAGACGCTCGGTGGCGCGCAGATCTACCTCAAGCGCGAAGACCTGAACCACACTGGCGCGCACAAGATCAACAACGTGATCGGCCAGGCGCTGCTTGCCAAGCGCATGGGCAAGAAGCGTGTGATCGCCGAAACCGGCGCGGGCCAGCATGGCGTGGCCACGGCCACGATCGCGGCGCGCTTCGGCATGGAGTGCGTGGTCTACATGGGCTCCGAGGACGTGCGCCGCCAGGCGGCCAACGTCTATCGCATGAAGCTGCTGGGCGCCACCGTGGTGCCTGTGGAAAGCGGCTCGCGCACGCTCAAGGACGCGCTCAATGAAGCGATGCGTGACTGGGTGACCAACGTCGAGACCACGTTCTACATCATCGGCACCGTGGCCGGCCCGCACCCGTACCCGATGATGGTGCGCGATTTCCAGTGCGTGATTGGCGAGGAAGCCAAGGTGCAGATGCCCGAACTCGCGGGCCGCCAGCCCGACGCCGTGATCGCGTGCGTCGGCGGCGGTTCGAACGCGATGGGAATTTTCTATCCGTATATCGAACACAAGGATGTGCAGCTGATCGGCGTGGAAGCGGCCGGTGATGGCCTGGATTCGGGGCGCCACGCTGCTGCGCTGATCGGCGGTTCGCCGGGCGTGCTGCACGGCAACCGTACCTATCTGCTGCAGGACGCCAACGGCCAGATCATCGAGACGCACTCGGTGTCGGCAGGCCTGGACTACCCCGGCGTCGGCCCCGAGCACGCATGGCTGAAGGACATGGGCCGCGCGCAGTACGTGCCGATCACCGACGAGGAGGCCCTCAAGGCGTTTCACGACTGCTGCCGCATTGAAGGCATCATCCCCGCGCTCGAATCGAGCCATGCGATCGCCTATGCGTGCAAGCTGGCGCCGACGCTGGGCCGCGACAAGCTGCTGCTCGTGAACCTGTCCGGCCGTGGCGACAAGGACATGCACACCGTGGCCGAACGCGCGGGGTTGAAACTCTGATGCGCACGCTGCCTCCCAATACGACGCTGTCCCAGTCCGAAGAGGGTGGGGCAGGTTCGGAACCGTTCGATATTCTCGATACGGCAACCATGCGCCTCTATCAGGAAGACGTGCTCGAAGGGATCAAGCGCATCCCCGACGGCTCGATCGACCTGGTCGTGGCGGACCCGCCCTATGGCCTGGGCAAGGACTACGGCAACGATTCAGACCTGCTGTCGGGCGATGCCTATCTCGAGTGGTCGGAGCGCTGGATGGACGCGATCGTACCCAAGATCGCGCCACGCGGCACGCTGTACCTGTTCTGCACCTGGCAGTACTCGCCCGAGCTGTTCGTCATGCTCAAGCGGCGCATGACGATGATCAACGAGATCATCTGGGATCGCCGCGTACCGAGCATGGGCGGCACCACGCGCAAGTTCTCGTCGGTGCACGACAACATCGGTTTCTTCGCCCGTCAGCGCGACTACTTCTTCGATCTCGATCCGGTACGGATTCCGTACGACGCCGAGACCAAGAAGGCGCGCAGCCGGCCGCGCTTCGAGGGCAAGAAATGGCTCGAGGTGGGGTACAACCCGAAGGACCTGTGGAGCGTGCCGCGCATTCACCGCCAGGACCCGGAGCGGGCTGACCATCCGACGCAGAAGCCGCTCGAGATCGTCGAACGCATGGTGCTGTCCAGCTGTCCGCCGGGCGGCATCGTGCTCGACCCGTTCACGGGCAGCGGCACGACCGCCGTGGCTTGCGTCCGGCACGGCCGCAGTTTCGTCGGATTCGAGATGAATCCGGAGTACGCCGGCCTGGTGCGCGAGCGCGTGACCGCCGCGCAGCCCGTGTATGCGCCGCTCAAGCCGCAAGCGTCCGATGTCGCCGATACCGCCGACGCCGCCAATGACGATGCCAATGAAGCGGCATCGCCCGTGCAACGCCTTATCTGATTGTCACTGACATGTCCCGTATCCAGAAGACTTTCGCGGCACTGGCCGCGCAGCAGAAGAAGGGCCTGATTCCGTTCATCACCGCCGGCGATCCGGCTCCCGCGTTGACCGTCGACCTGATGCACGCCCTCGTGGCTGGCGGCGCCGACGTGATCGAGCTTGGCGTGCCGTTCTCGGACCCGATGGCCGACGGCCCCGTGATCCAGCGCGCCTCCGAGCGCGCGCTGGCCCAGGGCGTTTCGCTGACGCAGGTGCTGGCCTGGGTGACCGAGTTCCGCAAGACGAACGCGACCACGCCGGTAGTGCTGATGGGCTACGCCAACCCGATCGAGCGCATGGGTGAGGAAACCTTCGCCAAGGCGGCCAGCGCGGCCGGCGTGGACGGTGTGCTCGTGGTCGACTACCCGCCCGAAGAGTGCGAGTCTTTCGCCGCGCTGATGCGCGCGAACCAGATGGACCCGATCTTCCTGCTGGCGCCGACCTCGACCGACGACCGTATCGCCGCGGTGGCGAAGGTGGCCAGTGGCTATCTGTACTACGTGTCGCTCACTGGCGTGACCGGCTCGGCCACGCTCGACCTCGAGAGCGTGGCTGCGCGTCTGCCGCTGATCAAGCAGCACGCGAATCTGCCCGTGGGCGTGGGTTTCGGTATCCGTGATGCGCAAACCGCACGCGCCATCGGCAGCGTGGCCGACGCCGTGGTGATTGGCAGCCGCCTGGTGCAGTTGCTTGAGGATGCGCCGCGCGAGAAGGCCGTGGACGCTTTGCGTGCCTTTATCGCCGACATTCGCCAGGCACTGGACGCCTGATTTCTGGTCCAACGCTTGGCGTGCCGCTGAGAAAAACGCGCCATTTATGATTCTTACTTCACAAATGGCGCGTTTTGCTTCGGTCCGATGGCCCGGGCGTGGTAAATTCGCGGCCTGATTCCCTGCCGTTCCTGTATTCGCCCCTCCCGAAGGAGGCCCGCGTGCGGACGGCAGTTATCCGAAAGGAGCTTTCATGAGCTGGTTGGATAAACTCCTGCCTCCCAAGATTCAACAGACCGACCCCTCCACCCGCAAGGGCATTCCGGAAGGGCTGTGGGTCAAGTGCCCGTCGTGCGAGGCCACGCTGTACCGTACCGACGTCGAGGCCAATCTTCACGTCTGCCCGAAGTGCGACCACCACATGCGCATCGGTTCGCGCGAGCGCCTGGACAAGCTGCTCGACGCCGAAGGCCGCTATGAAATCGGCCAGGAAATCGTGCCGGTGGACGCCCTGAAGTTCAAGGACACCAAGAAGTACCCGGACCGCATCAAGGCCGCCATGGATGACACCGGCGAGACCGACGCGATGGTGGTGATGGGCGGCGCGATCCACACCATTCCCGTGGTCGTGTCCTGCTTCGAGTTCGAGTTCATGGGCGGTTCGATGGGCTCGGTAGTGGGCGAGCGCTTTGCCCGTGGCGCCCAGGCGGCGCTGGAGCAGAAGGTGCCGTTCATCTGCGTAACCGCCACCGGTGGCGCGCGGATGCAGGAAAGCCTGCTGTCGCTGATGCAGATGGCCAAGACCACGGCCATGCTGAACCAGCTCTCGAATGCCAAGCTGCCGTTCATCAGCGTGCTGACCGATCCGACGATGGGTGGTGTCTCGGCAAGCTTTGCGTTCTTGGGCGATGTGGTTATCGCCGAGCCGAAGGCGCTGATCGGTTTTGCCGGCCCGCGTGTGATCGAGCAGACCGTGCGCGAAAAGCTGCCGGAAGGCTTCCAGCGTGCCGAGTTCCTGATGCAGAAGGGCGCGATCGACATGATCGTGGACCGCCGCCGTCTGCGCGCCGAACTGGCGCAACTGCTGGCGCTGCTGCAGAAGCAGCCGGCTGACGCGGTAGCCTGACGCGGCAAGCAAATTTGCAGGACAATGGCGCGGGTGCCGAATACCCGCGCCATTTTGCTTTTGTAGTTCTGAATCCGTATGCCCATCTTCCACAATCTCCCCGACTGGCTCGCACATCTTGAAACCGCTCACCCCGTGGGCATCGACATGGGCCTGAGCCGCATCACGCGGGTCAAGGAAGCGCTGGGCCTGCGCATTGACGCCGTGGTGTTCACGGTGGGCGGTACCAACGGCAAGGGATCCACCTGCGCGATCCTCGAACGCATCCTGCTCGAAGCAGGCTACAAGGTGGGCCTGCATACCTCGCCGCACCTGATCCAGTTCAACGAGCGTGCCCGCGTCAACGGCGAGCAGGCGACGGACGCCCAGCTCCTGCCCCATTTCGAGGCCGTCGAGCGCGCCCGTACGAGCTTTGCCGATCCGGTCAGCCTGACGTATTTCGAGTTCACGACGCTGGCGATCATCCACATGTTTGCCGAAGCCGGACTCGACGCGATCATCCTGGAAGTCGGTCTCGGTGGCCGCCTGGATGCGGTCAATGTGATTGATACGGATTGCGCGATCATCACCAGCGTGGATATCGACCACACCCAGTACCTTGGCGACACGCGCGAGAAGATCGGCTACGAGAAGGCCGGCATCTTCCGCCCGCACGTGCCGGCGATCGTCGGCGATCCCATGCCGCCGCAGTCGGTGATCGATCACGCCGAGGCGATCGGCGCCGAACTCTGGCTCGTGGGACGTGATTTCCGCCACCAGGCTGCGCAGGGCCAGGAACGCCAGCAATGGGACTGGGCCAGCCGGGACCGCAAGCTGAATGGCCTGGGCTACCCGGCATTGCGTGGCGCCAACCAACTGCTCAACGCCTCTGCGGCGCTGGCCGCGCTGCAGGCCATGCGCTCGCGCCTGCCTGTGAGCGCGCAGGAAGTGCGCAACGGCCTGGCGTTCGTGGAGTTGCCGGGCCGGTTCCAGGTGCTGCCAGGGCGTCCGGCCGTGATCCTCGATGTCGCGCACAACCCCCATGCCGCAGCGACGCTTGGGCAGAACCTTGAGAATATGGGGTTCTTCCGTTACACCTATGCGGTGTTCGGCGCCATGCACGACAAGGACATCGCCGGCGTGCTGCAACATGTGGCCGACAAGGTGGACCACTGGTGCCTGTGCGACCTGCCGACCGACCGGGCCGCTACTGCCGCGGAGTTGCGCGAGAAGCTTGAGGCAACTGGCTTCCGTGAGGGCCCGGACAACACCGTTGCATGTTTTTCCAGCCCCGAACTTGCGTATCGCGATGCTGTCGAGCGCGCTACCGAGAATGATAGAATCCTGGTCTTCGGGTCGTTCTACACAGTGGCCGGCGTGATGGCATATCGTGCCACGCAGGCCAACTGAGCCGGAACGGCATCGCACCGAACACCATACTTTGGGCATCTATGGGCCTGCTTTCGCTGTTCTCGTCCCGCAAGGGCACTGACCCGGCACCCGAACGCGGTCGCCGCACGCGCGCGGAATCGAGCGCCGGCATCGGCGCGTCGCGTCGGACGGCGGACGAATACGCTGACGATACCCTTGACCCCGATTTTCCCCAGAAGCAACGCGCGCGGCGTCGTCTGATCGGTGCCGTGGTGCTGCTCGCGGCCGCGATCATCGTGCTGCCGATCATGTTCGAGCACAAGCCGCGCCCGGTTTCGGAGGATGTGGCCGTCAGCGTGGCCAACGGGCAGGGCGCCACGCAAAAGCCGAAGGTCGAGGCACGCAAGGCCGAGCCGCTGCCACCGTCCGCCAATGCCAATCGCAACGATGCGGCGCTAGACGCGGGCGAGGAGATCGTCAGCGCACCTGCTGCGGACAAGTCCGACAAATCCGACAAGCCGAAGGCTGATGCGAAGCCTGACACCAAGGTTGCCGATAGCAAGCCGGCGGACAAGCCTGCCGCCGCCGGCACGAAGTACCTGATTATGATTGGCGCGTTCTCGTCGGAAGAACGCGCGAAGAACTGGCTGGCCAAGCTCAAGGAGAGCAAGGTGCCAGCCTATGTGGAAAAGAAGACGCTGGCCGATGGCGAGCGGAACTTGCTGCGGGCGGGTCCGTTCACCAGTCGCGACGCCGCCGAGGCGGCGGAGAAGAAGGTCAAGGCGATCGGACTCACTTCGAAGATCGTGGAGCAGTAAGAGGCGCTTCAAGATGAAGCGAAGCGGTTCTGGCAAGGCACGCAACGATGCCAGAATCACTTTGATGGCGCCTCTAAGCCGACGCGTCGGCTAGTGGGCACGTGGTGTGCCGCGACGTATCGCAATCCGGCAGTCTGCCCCCATCTGACAGGAACGCATCGCACCGCCCAGGACGCATGGCTTTTACTTTTTTCGATTACGCGGTGGCCTTCATTGTGGTGGCCTCAGGCCTGGTTGGCATACTGCGCGGCCTGGTGCGCGAGGTGCTCGCGCTGGTGGGTTGGGTCGTGGCTTTCGTACTGGCATACCATTTCGGCGGCATGACCGCACAATGGATGCCGGAGTCGCTGCCAGGCGGCGAACTGACGCGCAGCGCGCTCGGCTTTCTCGCCGTATTCTTTGGTACGTGGATCGTCGCCGCGCTGGCGGGGGCGATTCTGGGCCAGTTACTGGAATCCACCGGGCTGAAGCCCGCGGATCGCGGCCTGGGATTGTTGTTCGGGCTGGCGCGGGGCGCGCTGATCGTGATGCTGGTCGTCGTGCTGGCGGGCCTCACCAGGCTGCCGGAAGAACCATTCTGGCGTGACGCGGTGTCGCGCCCCTATGTGATGCAGGCCATGGACGAGCTGCGGCACTGGCTGCCGCCGGACCTGGCCAAATATGTGAAGACGTGAGCGCCTGCGGGCGTTGCTCGACAGAGCGCACCCGCGGCGACAGTGACAACGCAGATCCCGTTCGCCCTTGACGGGATTGCGCCCCTGAATCATTTGCCTTTCCTGGGAGTTCGGCATGTGCGGTATCGTCGGTGCGGTTTCCACCAGCCCTGTCAATCAACTCATCTATGACAGCCTGCTGCTGTTGCAACACCGCGGACAGGATGCAGCCGGCATCGCCACGGCCAATGGCAGCACCTTTCACATGCACAAGGCCAACGGCATGGTGCGTGACGTGTTCCGCACGCGCAACATGCGCAGCCTGCCGGGCACGTCGGGCATCGGCCAAGTGCGCTACCCGACCGCCGGTTCCGCGTCGAGCGAGGAAGAAGCACAGCCGTTCTATGTGAACGCGCCGTACGGCGTCATCCTCGCCCACAACGGCAACCTGACCAATTCGGAACAGTTGCGCGAGGAAATGTTCCGTCGGGATCGTCGCCACATCAACACGCATTCGGACTCCGAAGTGCTGCTGAACGTGCTGGCCGACGAACTGCAACGCGCCAGCAGCGGCAACGAACTGGACCCGGAGACAATCTTCAAGGCCGTCGCGGGCATGCATCGCCGCGTCAAGGGTGCCTATGCGATCACCGCGCAGATCGCCGGCTACGGCCTGCTGGCCGTACGCGATCCGTTCGGCATCCGCCCGCTGTGTATTGGCAGCGTCGACACCCCGACCGGCAAGGAATACCTCATCGCCTCGGAATCCGTGGCCCTGGAAGGCATTGGGTACCAGATGGAGCGCGATGTGGCGCCGGGCGAGGCGATTTTCATCGACCTGGACGGCTCGTTCCACAGCAAGCAGTGCGCCGACAATCCGGTGCTGACGCCGTGCATCTTCGAGTACGTCTATCTGGCTCGTCCGGATTCGTGCATCGACGGCGTGCCGGTCTACGATGCCCGCCTGCGCATGGGCGACTACCTGGCTGAAAAGATTCGCCGCGAAGTGCCGGCTGGCGATATCGACGTGGTCATGCCGATTCCCGATTCGAGCCGCCCGGCCGCCATGCAGGTGGCCAATGCGCTCGGTGTGCAGTACCGCGAGGGCTTCTTCAAGAACCGCTACGTGGGCCGTACGTTCATCATGCCTGGCCAGGCAGTGCGCAAGAAGTCGGTGCGCCAGAAGCTCAACGCGATGGGTGTCGAGTTCAAGGGCAAGAATGTGCTGATCGTCGACGATTCGATCGTCCGCGGTACTACGTCGCTCGAGATCGTGCAGATGGCGCGTGACGCAGGTGCGAAGAAGGTGATCTTCGCGTCGGCCGCGCCGCCGGTGAAGTTCCCGAACGTCTACGGTATCGACATGCCCACGCGCGCCGAACTGGTGGCCTATGGTCGCACGGACGAAGAAGTGGCGCGCATGATCGGCGCCGACCAGCTCGTCTACCAGGACGTGGAAGCGATGAAGCAGGCTGTGCGCGACATCAACCCGAACCTGCGTGACTTTGATGCGTCGTGCTTCGACGGCAAGTACGTTACCGGCGATATTGACGACGCCTATCTGGAGCGCCTCGAGACCGCGCGTAGCCTGGCCGATCGTGAAGGCACCAACGGCGGTGAAACCGAACGTTCGCAGCTGCATCTGCAGCGCTCGGGCGGCAACGAATAACAAGAAACCAGAATCTTCGGAAGGCAGCAAAGCAGCATGAGCGAACCGTTCAACCCCGACGCCTACGGCATTGATACCCTCGGCGTGCGCGCCGGCACGCTGCGCACTGGCGAATTCATGGAGCACTCCGAGGCGATGTACCTGACCTCGAGCTTCTGCTTCAACAGTGCAGCCGAAGCCGCCGCGCGCTTCGCCAACTCGGAAGAGGGTTACACCTACTCGCGCTTTACGAATCCGACCGTGTCGATGTTCCAGTCGCGCCTGGCCGCGCTGGAAGGCGCGGAGGCCTGCATGGCCACGGCTTCGGGCATGAGCGCGATTCTGTCGGTGGCGCTCGCCACGCTGCAGGCCGGCGATCATCTGGTCAGCTCGCGTTCGATCTTCGGCTCGACGATGACGCTGTTCAACTCGATCCTGGCCAAGTTCGGCGTGGAGACGACCTACGTCGACGGCACCGATCTGGCAGCCTGGCGTGCCGCCGTGAAGCCGAACACAAAGCTGTTCTTCCTGGAGACGCCGTCGAACCCGCTGACCGAGGTGTCCGATATCGCGGCGGTTGCCGATATTGCGCACAACGCTGGCGCGCTGTTCGTGGTCGACAACTGCTTCTGTTCGCCGGCCTTGCAGCAGCCGATCAAGTTCGGTGCCGATGTGGTGGTGCATTCGGCCACCAAGCACATCGACGGCCAGGGCCGCGTGCTTGGCGGCGCGGTGGTCGGCAAGCACGATTTCATCATGGGCAAGGTGTTCCCGTTCGTGCGGACGGCGGGCCCGACGCTGTCGGCGTTCAACGCGTGGGTGATGCTCAAGGGCATGGAAACGCTGGCGATCCGCATGGAGCGCCACTCGCAAAGCGCGCTGGCAATTGCGGAGTTCCTCGAGTCGCATCCAGCCGTGAATCGTGTGTTCCACCCGGCGCTGAAGTCGCATCCGCAATACGAGATCGCCCAACGCCAGCAGAGCGGGGGCGGCGCGATCGTGTCGTTCGAGTTGAAGGGCGACACCCCCGAGGCCATGCGTGCTGCTGCGTGGCGCGTGATCGACAACACGAAGCTGTGCTCGATCACCGGCAATCTTGGCGACACGCGCACGACGATCACCCATCCATACACCACCACCCACGGTCGCGTGGCGCCTGAAGCCAAGGCCGCTGCCGGCATCAGCGAAGGGTTGATCCGACTGGCCGTTGGCCTGGAGTCCGTGGAAGATCTGAAGGCCGATCTGCTGCGCGGCCTGGGCCAGTAAGCGGTTGGTTTTTCTCCCCTCGCCCATGACTGGGCGAGGGGCTTCACCGCAGCATCCTCTTCCTCAGCAGCACCAGCGCCACCGTCAGCGCCACGGCTGCATACGCCGCGAGCACACCGACGTGCAGCGCTACATTCTCCACCGGCCGGCCCAGCATCAACGGGCGAATCAATGCGACTGCGTGCGCCAGCGGCAACACTTGCGTGGCGGCCTGTGCGCCTTCTGGCAATTGTTCGAGCGGAAAGAACACGCCCGATAGCAGCAGCATCGGCGTCATGACCAGCGTCTGGTAGAACATGAAGAAGTCGTAGCTCGGTGCCAGCGCGGTCACGATCATCGCCAGACTGGCGAATGTCACGCCCGCCAGCACGATGACCGGTAGCGCCCCGAGCGCGCTCGGAAACTGCGCATAGCCCAGAAGGCCGGCCACCAGCATGATCGCCACCCCGGACAGCACGGCCTTGCTGGCTGCCCATAGCACCTCGCCCAACACCACGTCGCCCAGCGTCAGCGGAGCGTGCATGATCGCTTCCCAGGTGCGCTGCACATGCATGCGCGAGAACGCCGAATACATCGACTCGAAGCTGGCGGACATCATCACGCTCGATGCCGTCGTGCCTGCCGCGAGAAACGCGATATACGACACGCCATGCACATTGCCGACCAGCAATCCAAGCCCGAGACCCAGGCCGAACAGATAGATCATCGGATCCGCCAGGTTGCCGATCAATGACGGCACGGCCAGCTTCTTCCAGACCATGTAGTTGCGGTACCAGACCATCATCCAGTTGCGCGCGTTGCGTGGCAGCAGCGGCTGAGGGTAGCGCTGGTGGGTTTGCACGACGGGCGGCGCGCCGGCGACGACCGCGTCAGTGCTTCGTGGTGGGTCCAGTTCGCTCATTTCAATCCCTCATCTCGCGGCCGGTCAACTTGAGGAACACGTCCTCGAGGTTGGCGGGCCGATGCAGGTAGCGCACGCCGCCCTTGCCATGCAGGGCGGCCAGCAGCGGAGCCGGCTCGCGCACATAGAAGAACAGCGTTTCGCCGCGCATTTCGGTGCGTTCGGCCAGGGGCGTCAGCGTGTCGCGCAGCGGTTCGAGTTCGTCGCCGTAGACTTCCACCACATCGCAGCCGATCTCGCGGTCAATCAGTTCATGTGGCTTGCCTTCAGCGATCTTGCGACCCGCGTCGATGACGCACAGGTGGTTGCAGAGCCGTTCGGCTTCCTCCATGAAGTGGGTGGTCAGCAGGATCGTCTTGCCGGCCGACAGCAGTGATTTGAGTCGCTCCCAGATCAGGTGCCGGGCCTGCGGGTCGAGGCCCGTGGTCGGCTCGTCCATGATCAGCAGGTCGGGGTCGTTGATCAGCGCTCGCGCCACGGTCAGGCGCCGCCGCATGCCGCCAGAGAGGTCGCGCACCTGCGCGTCGGCACGGCTTTCCAGTCGCGCGAACTCGAGCAGCTTCGGCACTCGCTCCGCGATCTGGGCGGAAGACAGCCCAAAGTAACGCCCGAAGATGCGCAGATTCTCGATGACGGAGAAGTCGGGATCGAGATTGTCGAATTGCGGCACCACGCCCACGCGCATCCGCGCCTGTGGGGCGCGTTGCGGAATCGGTTCGCCGCAAAGCATCAGCGTGCCGGACGCTGGCGTGGTCAGGCCCAGCAGCATCCGCAGTGTGGTGGTCTTGCCGGCGCCATTGGGGCCGAGCAGGCCGTAGCACTGGCCGGGCTGGACTTCCAGGTCCAGGTTGTCGACCACGACGTGGTCGCCATAGAGTTTGCGCACATTGCGCATCTGGAGGATTGCGGTCAAGGCGAGGTCCCGAGGATGCGATATCTGCCATTATGCAGGGCATCGCTCGGCGCATTGTTGCGCGAATCACGGCGAGACAATTCCATTTGCCGGAGTGCGGGCTGGCTAACATGCGGCGTTCGGCTTACTCTTGATACTTCCAAAGCCGGACTTCAAAGGAGTCGTGATGACTTTCGAACACTGGATTGCGTTCGTGCTGACCAGCGTGATCCTGCTGATCATTCCAGGGCCGACGATCCTCCTTGTGATCGGTGATGCGCTCGCGCACCGTGGTCGCAGTGCCTATGCCACGGTGGCTGGTGTGGCCTGTGGTGACCTGACGGCCTTCACGCTGTCGATGGCGGGCCTGGGAGCGGTGCTGGCGGCCTCTGCCACGCTCTTCACGGCCCTCAAGTGGGTTGGGGCAGCCTATCTGGTCTATCTCGGTGTGCAGGCGCTGCGTACCGCGAATCGGGCCCGGGAACTCG
Organism: Cupriavidus sp. HMR-1; assembly: GCF_000319775.1. Classification (NCBI taxonomy): domain Bacteria; kingdom Pseudomonadati; phylum Pseudomonadota; class Betaproteobacteria; order Burkholderiales; family Burkholderiaceae; genus Cupriavidus; species Cupriavidus sp. HMR-1. Next base: position 16,704 of record NZ_ANKP01000168.1, on the reverse strand, counting down.
AGGTGGCGCCGCAGTCCGGCAGCGGTGCCCAGCGCTTTGCCAAGGCATGGCTGGTCACGGCGCTGAACCCGAAGAGCATCGTGTTCTTCGTGGCCTTCGTGCCGCAGTTCATGGATGCGAAGTTGGCATTCTGGTCGCAGGCCGTGGTGCTGATCCCGACCTTCGTGGTGCTGGCGAGCGCCAATGCCATGGTTTATGCGCTGCTGGCGCGGTCGCTGGCGACCCGGCTGACCACGCGACGGGCGCAGGCCAATATGCAACGTGCCGGCGGCATTACGCTGATTGGGGCGGGCGCGCTGATTGCCACGCGCTCCTAGGCGGTGCCGCAGGGACGAAAAAAAACCGCCAGCTTGCTGGCGGTTTTTCTTGGCAATGCGCGAATCAGTAGAGCTTCTTCGGCAGCATTTGCATACGCAGACGCTTGCGCAGACGGGCCTCGGCAGCCTTCTTCTTGCGCTTGCGTTCGGTCGTCGGCTTTTCGTAGGCGGTGCGGCTCTTCAGTTCCACGATCAGGCCAGTCTGCAGAATGGCGCGACGGAAACGACGCATTGCAACTTCAACGGGCTCGCCCGGTTTCAGAACGATCTTAGTCAATTCAGTCCTTCGGAAATTACCGCCAGAGGCGGTGGGTTCATAGGGGGAAACGTGCCATGTCGGGCCCCGGAGCCTTTCATGACGGTGGTATTGCACACAGCGGCGAATGCCGTGGTGCGCCCCTAGAACCTGCTGTGGACCGAAATCCGTACTGCCTGTGTCAGGGGTGATGGGCCAAATTTTCCTAGCTAGGTAAAAACTTGGCGGGCTACCTGTTTCCGTGAGTATTGCGCAAGAAATACGCCGGTAAGCTTTTACAGGTATACCGGGGGTGAGTCAAGTAAACCTGGGCAATCCAAGATCATACACCAGGAAATGTGCGCGAGGACCGCCAATCCTGGGATTGGCGTTACTGCAACAGGCTGCACCACGCCGAGATCAGCAGTACAAGCGCCATGAGGCGGTCAAAGCGCTTCATCATGGCGGGGGATCGGATGTAGCGGGTGGCGCCGGCGCCGAGGACTGCCCATACGCCCATGCAAGGCAGCGAGATGATAAAGAAGGCGAGTGACAGCAGAATCACCTGATGCGAATGGTCTGACCTGTGGCCCGCGAAAACACTTACCACGGCCAGCGCCATCATCCAGGTCTTCGGATTCACGAGCTGCAATGCGGCCGCGCCTGCGAGGCCGAGAGACCGTTTGTCGTTGCTGTCGACCTCGACACTTGCTGCCGGGCTGCTCCAGATCTGCCACGCCAGCCAGGAGAGCCAGAGCACGCCGCTCCAGGCCATCACGCGTTGCACCTGCGGGTGGTCAGTCAAGGCATCGCCAATGCCGATGCCGACGGCTAGTACCAGCAAGGCTGCGCCGCCACAGCCGCCCATGATGATCGGCAGCGTTGCCACGATTCCGCGGCGGGCGCTGTGGCTCAGTACGATGACGTTGGTCGGGCCGGGCGTGATCGACGCAACGATCGCGAAAAGCAGGAAAGGAAGAAAAGGGAGCGTGTCGAGCATGTGGCCATTGTTGCGGCCGATGTCTTACGCGTCTGGAAGATTTGAGCAGCGCTTGCGGTAGTGCGCGGGTGTCAGGCCATAGGCACGCCGGAACCAGCGTCCCAGATGGCTCTGGTCGGCAAAGCCGAGCGCCACGGCGACATCGGCTGGCGTTGCGCCTCGGGCCAGCAGGTGTCTTGCGCGCGCCAGACGCATCTGTACCAGGTAGGCGTGCGGCGCGATGCCGAACGCCGCCTTGAAGGCGCGTGTCAGTCGATAGCGATCCACACCGCTGATCGCAGCCAGATCATCGAGCCCGATATCGTGATCGAGGTGGTCGTGGAGATAGTCGCGCGCCCGCTGTGCCACCAGGGGCAGGCGCGGGTCGAATGCGTGATGCGCGCGCCAATGCATATGCGCTGTCAATTGGGCGAGCAGCGCATCGAGTGCCGACTGGCGGACGATGCGCAATTCGGGCTGCTGCAGGACCGAATAGGCGCTACCGATGGCCGAGATCAGCGCGGGGTCTTCTCTCAGGGTCTGAGCAAAGCCGGGTTGGCAGTGCGCTGGGGCGTCCTCGAATACGGCGCGTAGCTCGCGCTCCATCCACTGTGCGTCGAGATAGAGCATCGAGTAGGTGAAGCCTTCCGGCGCCACAGCGTAGCCATCATGGATCTCACCGGGCTCCAGCGTGAACACCTTGCCAGGGGTGCTGCGCTGGACTTCGCGGCGACAGTGAAACTGCTGGATGCCCTGCTCGGTGTATCCGACCAGGTAGCTGTCATGCCAGTGAGGATCGTAGGCGTGGCCAGTGAAATGGGCGCGAATCGTCTCGATGCCAGTGCTGGCATCCTGCCTGAGGTCGATCCAGCTTTGGGGGCTCACAGCGATTTTCGCGTTTCGGTTCCTTGAGCGGGCATCTTATACAGTCTGATGCGAAGGCTCTGGAACGTTTGTGCAGGGGAGGGGTGTTGGGCGCGCAAAAAGAAAAAGGCCGATGCTTTCGCATCGGCCTTTTTCTTATATTGGTTGGCTCCCCGACCTGGGCTCGAACCAGGGACCTACGGATTAACAGTCCGGCGCTCTACCAACTGAGCTATCGGGGAACAGCTGAGAAAGAAATTATAACCAGCCTCTCTTCGTTTCGTCAACAACTTTTTAACGTTTTGTTTTCGCTAGAAGTTATTGCCAGAACTCTGGTTCGCCTCGAAACCGGCCTGCAGCGGGCGTTTCCACCTTTTGCAGCGTTGCCGTGTTTAGCAGCGAGGCCGCATTATAGCCAGCTTTTCGATTTATGCAAACAAAAAAACCGCCCGGAGGCGGCTTTTTTGTTTCGGTTCCGATGTCAGTCGAAAACCGGCGTCTCCACGCCAAGCACCTTGTGCAGCTTCGGCGAGGTCGTCGTGTACTGCATGTGGATCTTCTTGTCCGGGAAGATGTACGGCGCGGCGCCGAAAGCAGCCAGTGCGGCTTCGTGGAAGCCCGACAGGATCAGCTTCTTCTTGCCCGGATAGGTGTTGATGTCGCCAACCGCGAAGATGCCCGGGATGTTCGTCTCGAACTTCTCGGTGTCCACCTTGATCTGCTTGCGCTCGAGGTCCAGGCCCCATTCGGCGATCGGGCCGAGCTTCGGCGACAGGCCGAAGAACACGAGGATGTCGTCGACGGGCATACGACGGGTCACGCCGTCGGCGCCGGTCACCTTGATCTCGGTAAGCACGCCGTCCTTCTCTTCATAGCCGCCGATCTGGCCGACCATGAATTGCATTTCCATCTGTTCGCACAGCTCGCGCATCTTGGCCACCGATGCCGGCGCGGCACGGAAACCATCGCGGCGGTGGATCATCACCACCGATTCGGCCTTGCCCACCAGATCCAGCGTCCAGTCCAGCGCCGAATCACCACCGCCGACGACGACCAGATTGCGGCCGTGGAAGCGGCTCGGATCCTTGACGCGGTAGAACAGTTGCTTGCCTTCGAACTTGTCGATGCCTTCCACCTTCAGCGTGCGCGGCTGGAACGAGCCAACGCCGGCGGCGATGAAGATGGTCTTGGTGATGAAGCGGGTTCCGAGCGATGTTTCGACGAAGAAACGGCCGTCTTCGCGGCGCTCGACGACGCTCACTTCCTGGCCCAGATGGAACGTCGGCGAGAACGGCTCGATCTGCTTCAGCAGGTTGTCGGTCAGTTCCTGACCCGTGCAGATGGGCACGGCCGGGATGTCGTAGATCGGCTTGTCCGGATACAGCTCGACGCACTGGCCGCCCACTACCTTGAGCGAGTCGATGATATGTGCCTTGATTTCGAGCAGCCCCAGTTCAAAGACCTGGAACAGGCCAACTGGGCCAGCGCCCACGATCAGCGCGTCAATTTCCAGCGGCTGACCGCCAGGGTTCCCGCCGGCCTGATGGGTCGCGTCGGCCACGGGGTTAGGAATGCTCAAGTCCATATTCGTCCTGATACGTTGTGGGCACACGTGTGCCCGGCATTGCTAGAAAGCGCGGGGGACGGCTCTCTGTATTTTTTAGCGCTGCAGGTATTGCAGCTTGTCGGTGGCATCCTTCCATTCCTCGGCCTCGGCCAGCGGGGCCTTGGTCTTGGTGATGGAGGGCCAGATCCGGGAGAGTTCGGCATTCAGTTCGATGAACTGTTGCTGATCGCCCGGCACGTCTTCCTCGGCGTAGATCGCGTTGACCGGGCACTCGGCCACGCACACGGCGCAGTCGATGCATTCGTCCGGGTCGATGGACAGGAAGTTCGGGCCTTCGCGGAAACAATCGACCGGACACACATCAACGCAGTCGGTATAGCGGCAACGGATGCAGGATTCGGTGACAACGTGAGTCATTTCGGTTCCAGAAAAACGGATCGGTCTTCAAATGGGGGAGGTCCAAGGCCGCATTCTTGCCCGGCGTTCCCGCCAGTCACCCGACATGCGTCAAGCACAGCGCAAGTCAATCGGGATAACTTGGGGCGAACGGGGGCCGTGGCCTTTCAAAGACCGATATTGTAGCCGAGCCTTCCCGCAAGAATAGCGAGTCTATATAGCTGGGTAAGATAGTTTTCTTATTTCTTTATGTGTTTTGTTGGCAATCCGATTCGAAAGTCGGCCTGCCAGGCGGCTTTCGTGGCGTTCAGGGCATCGAAACCGGTGGCGAACCGCTAATATTCTCCCTACGATGCCTGTGGCTACCCGGGGTAAAAGTGCGGCCGCGGGCCCTTGCGGGACATTCAGACTACGCAACATCCGACCGGGGACCCATGCCATGCAGGCACGCCTTCTGTTCCGATTCGCAGTTTGCCTGGCCACAGCAATGCTAGCGCCGCTGCCGTTGGCCGCCCAGACGCTGGCGCCGACGAACGGCTCCGCGGCCATGGCCGATAGCGTGGTCTCCCGGCTGGTGGCCTGGCGGGCGCGGACGGACCAGCCGGTCACGCTTTCATCGCTGACGGCGTTTGAGTGGGATAGCTTCAGCGTGGTCCGTGCGGCCGCCGGCGACCCGATGGCCAATTGCAGCCGCGAAGGTCTCGTGCCATGTGGCCCGGACCTGCACCCGCCTCCCGGCTCGATGATCCAGGTGCTGCGCTTCGACCGGGCCGGCCGTTCGGTCTACCAGGAGCGCATCATGGTCGCATCGGCCAATTTCGCCGATCCGTTGCCGACTGCGGTGCCACGCGCGCAGGCCACGCTGGTCACCTGCCCGGACGAGCAGGGGGTGCCGCTCTGGTGTGTGCAGACGCCTCGCAAGTCGGAACAGAAACCGCCACAAGGGCTGCGCTCGCTCGATGGCGGCTGACGACGCCAGGCTACGCCAGCGCGCCTCCGCGATACTTTCGGTTAGCATGATGGCCTGACTTCCGGTATGCCCCCGTCTGGCCTCGTTATGATCATCCGTTCCCTGCTCGACACTGACCTGTACAAATTCACGATGATGCAGGTGGTGCTGCATCACTTCCCGCAGGCTCAGGTGGAGTACCGCTTCAAGTGCCGCAACGCCGGGGTCGACCTGACGCCGTACGTCGACGAGATCCGGTCCCAGATCACGCAGCTTTGCCAGTTGCGATTCACCGACGACGAACTCGATTACCTGCGCGGTCTGCGCTTTATCAAAAGCGACTTCGTCGAGTTCCTGGCGCTGTTCCATCTGAACGAGAAGTACGTGCAGGTGCTGCCGTCGGCCAAGGGTGGCGGCGAAATCGAGATCATCATCAAGGGTCCGTGGCTTCATACGATCCTGTTCGAGATTCCGCTGCTGGCCATCGTCAACGAGGTGTACTTCCGACGTACCCAGCCGAAGCCCGATCTGGCGGAGGGCCGTCGCCGGCTGCAGGCCAAGCTGGAGCTGCTCGGGGCGCCGCCCTATGTGGATTGCGTGATCGCGGACTACGGCACCCGCCGCCGGTTCTCGTGCGACTGGCAGGAGGAGGTTCTGCTGTCGATGCGCGACGCCATTGGCCCGCAATTGGCCGGCACCAGCAACGTCCACTTCGCGCGTCTGCACAACATGACGCCGCTTGGCACGATGGCGCACGAGTACCTGCAGGCCTGCCAGGCCCTTGGGCCGCGCCTGCGTGATTCGCAGGTCTACGCGCTGGAGCGGTGGGCGCACGAATATCGCGGCGACCTTGGCATCGCGCTTTCGGACACTTACGGCTTCGACGCATTCCTGCGGGACTTCGATCTCTATTTCTGCAAGCTGTTCGACGGCGTGCGACACGACTCGGGCGATCCGTTCGAATGGGGCGAGCGGATGATCGCGCACTACGCGGCCAACCGCGTGGATCCGCGCGGCAAGACGCTGATCTTCAGCGATGCGCTGGACATTCCCAAGGTCATCGAGCTCTACGAGCGATTCCGTGGCCGTTGCAAGCTCGCTTTCGGTGTGGGCACCAATCTGACCAACGATCTTGGCTACAAGCCGTTGCAGATCGTGATCAAGATGGTGCGGTGCAATGGGCAGCCCGTGGCCAAGCTGTCGGACACGCCCGAGAAGACGATGTGCGACGATCCCGGCTATCTGTCGTACCTGCGGCAGGTGTTCGCGGTTCAGGCCCCCGCTTAGGAATTTTCAACCGCGCGCACCAGGGCGCTTTCTACAATCGGCCTGTCCCTTCAACCGCCACATACTCACATCGCCATGGAAACCAACGCCGCCCGTGACCGCATCTTCGCCCGCATCCGCGCTGCCCAAGGCCGGGGGGCCGCCGTGACCGAAGGTGAACGGGAGGCAGTGGCCGACTATCTGGCGCGACATCCGCAAGGGCCGCAGCCGCCGGTTGACGGCGATCGTGCCGCTGGGTTCGTCGCGCAGGCGCAGAAGATGGCCTCGACCGTGGATCGCGTGGCGACCCTGTCCGAAGTTCCGGCGGCCGTGGCGCGTTACGTGGACGGGCTGAAGCTCGTGCGCCGTGCTGTGGCATGGACCAGCCTGGGCAGCTTGCCGTGGGAGGAGCAGGGGATGACGGTCGAATGTCGTCCGCCGCTGCGCGATCCGCAAGGTGACCATGACCATGGCGACCTAGTCGGCATCACGGGCTGCTTCGTGGCAATTGAAGAGACTGGCTCGCTGATGCTGCTATCGGGCCCGGACACGTTTGCGTCGGCAGCGCTGCTGCCCGAGACTCATATTGCGGTGGTACCGGTGTCGCGCATCGTGGCCAATCTTGAAGAAGCCTTTGCGCGAATGCGCGCCGAGCATGGTCAACTGCCGCGTGCCACCAATATCATCAGCGGTCCGTCGCGAACCGGCGATATCGAGCAGACCATCGTGCTGGGCGCGCATGGCCCATACCGGGTACACGTGATTCTCGTCGATCGGGGCTGATCATCGCCACACGCGCCGCAACAGGCGCATTTTGAGACCTTTCTCCGAGGGGTTTGCTTTACACTGACCCTCTTCACGAGAAAGGAGAAATCCACACGATGCGACGTGTCAGCACACTGCTTCCCCATTGCCTGCTTGCGCTTGTTGGACTGCTGCCGAGTTGGGGCCATGCGGCCGATCTCGACGGGGCGGCGTTAGCGCCAATCTGGGGACTGCCGTTTGCCGGCATTCTGTTGTCGATCGCGCTGTTTCCGTTATTTGCGCCCAAGCTCTGGCATTACCACTACGGCAAGATCGCCGCGGCGTGGGGCGTGCTGTTCCTGGTGCCGTTCGCGACGGTCTTTGGCGTGCATACCGCGGCGGCCAACGTCGTGCACGCGCTGCTGTCCGAGTACATTCCGTTCATCGTGTTGCTGACCGCGCTCTATGTGGTGGCGGGCGGTATCTGCGTGCGCGGCAACCTGCATGGCACGCCAAAGTTGAACACCGGCATTCTCGCGCTGGGCACGTTGCTGGCCAGCATCATGGGCACCACTGGCGCGGCGATGCTGCTGATCAGGCCGCTGCTGCGTGCCAACGACAATCGCCGGCATGTGGCGCATGTCGTCGTGTTCTTTATCTTCCTCGTGGCAAACGCGGGCGGCGCGCTGACGCCGCTCGGTGATCCACCGCTGTTCCTTGGTTTTCTGAAGGGCGTGGACTTCTTCTGGACCATGCGCAACATCCTGCCCGAGACGATCTTCATGTGGGTGCTGCTGCTGGCGCTGTTCTACGTGATCGATCGTCACTACTATCTGAATCGGGAAGAGGAACTGCCGGTCAGGCAAGATCCGACGCCTGATTCGCGGGGCATCCGCATCGAAGGCAAGGTGAACTTCGTGCTGCTGCTGGCCGTAATCGGCCTGGTGCTGATGAGCGGGCTGTGGAAGCCCGGCATCGTGTTCGATGTGATGGGCACGGACGTGCCGCTGCCGGCAGTATTGCGTGACGTTCTGCTGGTCGTGGTCACCCTGGCGTCGCTCATCGTCACGCCGCATGTTGCGCGCGCAGGAAACGAGTTCAACTGGGAGCCGATCCTCGAGGTCGGCAAGCTGTTCGCCGGCATCTTCCTGACGATTATTCCCGTGATCGCGATGCTCAAGGCCGGTACGGATGGCGCTTTCGCGGGCGTGATTCGCGCGGTCAGTGATGGCAATGGGCAGCCTATCGACAGCATGTATTTCTGGGCCACAGGCATCCTGTCGTCGTTCCTCGACAATGCGCCGACCTACCTTGTGTTCTTCAATACCGCAGGCGGTGATCCGGCCACGCTGATGACGCGTGATGCTTCGACGCTTGCGGCGATTTCCGCTGGCGCGGTGTTCATGGGCGCCAATACCTACATCGGCAATGCGCCGAACCTGATGGTGAAGGCAATTGCTGAAAGCCGTGGCGTGCGGATGCCGAGCTTCTTCGGCTACATGGCCTGGTCCTGCACTGTGCTGCTGCCGCTGTTCCTGGTGATGACGCTCCTCTTTTTCCACGTATGACTGATATGAAGCCCTCCATTCTGGTCACCCGCGCAATCTTCCCCGATGTCATCGAACGGCTCGCGCAGTACTTTGACGTCGATGACAACCAGGAGGACCTGGTGCTCGACAGCGCCGCACTGCGAGACCGACTGGCGGGTAAGGCGGGTGTTCTGGCCAACGCTGCGGACCGGATCGACGACGAGCTGGTGGGGGCTTTGCCGCAGTTGCGCGCCGTATGCAACATGGCGGTCGGCTACAACAACCTCGACCTGTCTGCGCTGACTGCAGCCGGCATCGTCGCGACCAACACACCTGACGTGCTGACGGAAACCACCGCGGACTTCGGCTGGGCCCTGCTGATGGCAACGGCGCGTCGCGTGACCGAAGGGGAGCACTATCTTCGGGCCGGCAAATGGGAGCGCTGGAGCTACGACATGCTGGTCGGCATGGACGTCCAAGGCAGCACGCTGGGTATCCTCGGCATGGGGCGTATCGGCCAGGGGCTGGCGCGACGCGCGGCAGGCTTCGACATGCAGGTGCTTTATCACAACCGGAGCCAGTTGCCGGGCGATGTCGAGCGTTCGCTCAATGCGCGATATGTGAGCAAGGCGGAACTGTTGCAGCAGTCCGATCACCTTATCCTGGTGCTGCCCTATAGCGCCGAAAGCCATCATGCCATCGGCGCAGCGGAAATCGCGCAGATGAAGCCGACCGCGACGCTGATCAATCTCGCGCGCGGTGGCATCGTCGACGACGCCGCGCTTGCGGCGGCACTGCGCGCGCGCAAGATCTTCGCCGCGGGTCTTGATGTGTTCGACGGCGAGCCGAGCGTGCATCCGGATTTGTTGACCGTGCCGAACATCGTGCTGACGCCTCATATCGCCAGCGCTTCCGAGAAGACGCGCCGCGCCATGGCCAACCTGGCCGCGGACAATCTGATCGCCGCGCTGGACGTGGGTCCGCAGGCCGGGAAACCGCCGACTGTCGTCAATCCTGAAGTGATGGCGCATCGTCGCTGATTGCCGGGCTGCCCGAGACATGTCACTGGTTCCCATCCTGACCCTCGCGACCGCCGTGGTGGCGGTACTGCTGCTACTGGTGCTGGTCTGGCGCACGCAGGGCAAATCCGCTGGCGCGGACCTGCAACCATTGCTCGGCGAGTTGCGTGACGACGTGCGCGAGGATACCGCGCGTGGCCTGGAGCGGCTCGAGCGCGAAGTGCGCACGGAGATCGCCGAAAGCGCGCGCGCCAATCGCGGTGAAGCCGGTCAGCAGATGTTGCGATTCCAGCAGACGCTGTCGACGCATCTGACGAGCATCGCGACGGTACAGCAACAGCAGCTTGCGCAGATGTCGGAAGCCAATGAGCGGCGTCTGGTGGAGGTGCGTACGACGCTGGAGCAGAAGCTGCGCGACATCGAGGCCAACAATGCCGCCAAGCTTGAGGAAATGCGTCGCACCGTGGACGAGAAGCTCCACGCCACGCTGGAGCAGCGGCTCGGTGAATCGTTCAAGCTGGTGTCCGATCGTCTGGAGCAGGTCCATCGTGGACTCGGCGAGATGCAGGTGCTGGCGCAGGGCGTAGGTGACCTCAAGCGCGTACTGACCAATGTGAAGTCGCGCGGCACATGGGGAGAGGTTCAGCTTGAGATGCTGCTCGAGCAAATACTCACTCCGGATCAGTACGCCAAGAATGTCGAAACGGTCCGCAGTTCTGGCGCGCGCGTCGAATTTGCCATCCGTCTGCCTGGGCGAGAGTTGGAGAGTGGGGCAGTGTGGCTGCCGATCGACGCCAAGTTCCCGAAGGAGCAATACGAGCGCCTGATCGACGCCCAGGACCGGGGCGATGTGGACGGGGTGAACAGTGCGAGCCGTGAACTCGAGGTCGCGGTGCGGCGCGAAGCCCAGACGATCGCGGAGAAGTATCTGTCGCCTCCCGCAACGACGGACTTTGCGATTCTGTTCCTGCCTACCGAAGGGCTATATGCCGAGGTGCTGCGGCGCCCGGGACTCACAGACCTGCTGCAGCGCGACTATCGAGTGACTGTGGCTGGCCCAACGACGCTGACCGCGTTGCTCAACAGTTTGCAGATGGGTTTCCGCACGCTTGCATTGGAGAAGCGATCGAGCGAAGTCTGGGAGGTGCTCGGCGCCGTGAAAACCGAGTTCGGCAAATTCGGTGAAGTCCTCGCCAAGACGCGTGACACGCTGGTACGTGCGGCTCGGAATATCGAACAGGCCGAAGTCCGTACCCGGCAAATGGAACGCAAGCTGCGTACCGTCGAGGCGTTACCTGGAGATTTGGCGGAACAGCTACTGGGAACAGGCGAGAAGCCCTCAGTGGATGCCGACGCTGCGGAGCAGGGGCAGGCAGAAGGCCTGTAGTCGCTCAGATTCCGACGCGATCTCGGAGCGTCCACAAGGCTGCAGATCAGCCGCCGGAGGATGGCGGCAAAAGACACAGCAATCGCCTATGGCACGTCCAGCTTCTTGTGGCGCTGCGAGGAACCGGTGCAGCGCCCGTGTGACAGCCGAAACAGCTTACTGACGATCTTCGGGCGTCAATTCGCGCACGTGCACTTCGATGCCGCCGAAGCGGGCAGCCACCCAGTTGTATGCCTTGCAACCGAGCCATAGCAGGCCGAATCCGATCAACGCGTTGAGGATCAGGGCCGTGAAGACGGTGATGCCGGGCAGGTCGCCATAGCGAATGAAGGCGACGAACAGGCCCATGGCGACGATCGGTACGGAAAAGCACAGGTAGACCAGCACCAGCGCGCGAGCGGTCTTGACAGGGTGGAGGTACGCGATCTCCTGGTTCATGACGACAGACACAATATTCGGGGATTCGGATTTTCGTGCTGCAAGTGTAGCGATTGGGGCTTGCGACGCCTAGTCTGCCCCTCTTGTGGATGGGCAATTCGGATGGCGGGGCGCGGCTTTTGCCGCCGAATGCGGCACAAAAACGACACCCTCGCAGGACTTCGCCGTACCGCTGCGCTCAGATCAATCCGTCGAAAAGCATGATTTCGACGCTTTCCCCAGCTTCCACAGTGCCTTGTTCATGCGCGAGCACGATAAAGCAGTTGGCTTCGCTCATGGACCGCAGCACCCCTGAGCCCTGCTGGCCTGTGACGCGGACTTCCAGCGTGCCATCGGCGCCGGGGGCGAGAATGCCTCGCTGGTATTCGGTACGGCCCGGCTTCTTGCGAATGGTTCCGGCACTGCGCACACGCATCAGCGGGAGTGGGGCGACCTTGGCACCCATCAGTCGATGCAACGCCGCGCGCACGAAATGGTAGAACGTGACCATCACGGCCACCGGATTGCCTGGCAGTCCGAACAACAGTGCCTCGCGGCCATTCGACGTGATGCGTCCAAATGCCATCGGGCGGCCGGGGCGCATCGCGATCTTCCAGAAGGTGACGTCGCCCAGTTGCGCCATGATCTGCTTGGTGTAGTCCGCTTCTCCAACAGAAACGCCGCCTGACGTGATGATCGCGTCGGCATTCTCGCAAGCGCTGCGGAACGCGGCTTCCAGTGCTTCCGGATCGTCCCGGACCACGCCCATATCGATCAGGTCGACATTGAGGCGGCGCAGCATACCGTGCAGCGTGTAGCGATTCGAGTCATAGACGCAGCCCGGGTCCAGTGCCTCACCGATCGAGCGGAGCTCGTCGCCGGTGGAGAAGAAGGCCACGCGCAGGCGGCGGCGCACTTTGACTTCGGCCACGCCAAGCGAGGCCAGCAGGCCGATATCCGCTGGCTGAAGGATGCGGCCCGCGGCAAGCGCGGCCTGCCCGTTGGCCAGATCCTCGCCACGCAGCCGGCGGTTGTCGCCGGCGCGCACGGCATCAGCCGCAAAACGGATCTGGTTGCCACCGGCCTGGATCTCAACGAACTCCTGAGGCACCACCGTATCGCAACCGTCGGGCATGACCGCGCCGGTCATGATGCGCACGGCTTGCCCCGGGCCTGCCGGGCTACCAAGCGCATTGCCGGCGTAGGCCGTGCCGATGACCTGAAGCACCACGTCGCTCCCGGCGTCGGCCAGCGCCGCGCTGCTGAACGCGTAGCCGTCCATCGCGGAATTGTCATGCGCCGGCACGTCGATCGACGAGATCACATCCTCGGCCAGCACGCGATCGAGTGCGGTGCGGATCGCCAGTTGTTCGATGCCGCCAACAGGCTCGATCACATCGCCAATGATGGCGTTGGCCTTCGCCACGGGCAGGGCGGAGGGGTCGTAGTCTGACAGGCAGGAGATGACGGATTGAAGCGAAGGCATGGCGTAGTCTCGTGGCGCGCCTGACAGTCTGAACAGAGACAGTGGACGGCGCGCGTGTACTCGGAAGGCGAGGTCTTGAGCGTAGGCTGGAAGTCTAACCCGCGCGCTTCTCGCTTTCGTGCATGTGCAGTTCGTCGAGCGTGTTGATATTGGCGAAGGCCGCGGCATCGTCGAACGGCACTTCCACCAACCGATGGCTGGCCGCCCAGGTCTCGATCTTGCGGCCGCCACCGTTCAGATAGGCGACCAGACTGTCGATGGCCGATGCCGGCATCAGACAGAACACGGGCTGGGTCTGGCGGCGGCCGTCGGCGTCGATCGTGACCGGAATCGCCAGTTCGGCGTCCTCGGTCTCGATGGCCTGGGCCAGTCGTTGCACCAGATCCGTGGGCAGGAATGGCGAATCGCAAGGCGCCGTCACCATCCAGCCGGTCTGGCATTGCTCGAGCCCTGCCAGCATGCCGGCCAGGGGGCCTGCGAAGTCGGGCACGGAATCAGTAACGACCGGCACGCCGAAAGATTCATAGGCGGCAAGGTTGCGATTGGCGTTGATCAGCATCGCGCCGGTCTGCGCGGACAGGCGCATCAGCGTATGCATGGCCATCGGCACGCCGCGAAGCGGTTGCAGGCCCTTGTCCGTGCCGCCCATGCGGCTGCCTCGGCCGCCGGCCAGGATCAGGCCGGTTATGTCGTCGCGTGAAATCATGGATCTCGAGGAATGGGGCGCGGCGCCCGGAAGGGCATCACCCGCCGATATAGGACATCTCGATCTTGCGCTCGGCGCGTGCCGCGCGAATTGCCGGATCGCTGCGCTGTTCGGAATAGTTGTCGGTACGGCCTTGCCAGACCTGGGCAATCGCGTTGGCGATCTCCAGGTCACTGTGCCCACCGCGCAGCAGGGCGCGCAGGTCGTAGCCCTCGGTGGCGAACAGGCACAGATAGAGCCGACCTTCGGTCGACAGCCGGATGCGGCTGCAGTCTCCGCAGAAGGCCTGCGTGACGCTCGAAATCACGCCGATCTCGCCGCCGCCATCCCGGTAGCGCCATCGCTCTGCGGTCTCGCCCGAGTAATTGGCGGCCACAGCGTCCAGCGGAAACACTTCGTCGATCCGGCGCACGACTTCGGCCGACGGAAGGACTTCGCCCATCTGCCAGTGGTTGCTGGCGCCCACGTCCATGAACTCGATGAAGCGCATGATGATGCCGCTGCCGCGGAAGTGGCGCGCCAACGGCACGATTTCGCCGTCGTTGGTGCCACGCTTGACCACCATGTTGACCTTGATCGGCGCCAGCCCGACGGCTTGCGCCACTTCGATGCCGTGGAGCACGTCGCGCACGGCATAGTCGACGTCGTTCATCTTGCGGAAGATCGCGTCATCAATGGCATCGAGACTGACGCTGACGCGGGACAGGCCCGCGTCGCGCAACGACTGCGCCTTGCGCGCGAGCAGCGATGCGTTGGTGGTCAGCGTCAGGTCCAGCGGCTTGCCCGATACGGTTTCGATGCGCGCGAGCATTTCCACGAGTCGCTCGATGTTCTTGCGCAGTAGCGGCTCGCCGCCGGTCAGACGAATCTTCTCTACACCCTGCGAGACGAAAATGCGCGCGGTGCGTTCGATCTCTTCGAAGCTCAGCAACTCGGAGTGGGGAAGGAACGTGTAGTCCTTGTCGAACACTTCCTTCGGCATGCAGTACACGCAGCGGAAGTTGCAGCGGTCAGTGACCGAGATACGCAGGTCATGCAGTGGCCGGCCGCGCGTATCGGCAACGAGTCCGTTCGGCGCAACCAGGTGCGAAGGAATGCTCGGCACCATCGAATGGTATCGATGGTCGCGCAGGTCGAGAATGGGGATGACGGTATCGGTCATGGCCAGGGTGAGGACGGAGGCTCTTCGGCGCGCGGGCGCCCGGGAGGCCTTTCTGTCAGCCATTCTAGCCGAGCGGCATCGGGCATCGTGGATGACATTATTGCCATAGGGTCACAGTTTGCCCGAGGCAGCTGCAATACAGCTTGCGGCATTGCAGCAAGTCAATCAATCCGCAAACAAAAAAAGGGGACGGCTTCTGGCCGTCCCCTTTCCCCTTGCCGGCGCGCGGTCAGCGCGCGAGGCAATTACTGCTGTTGCTGCTGTTGCTGTGCAGCGGCTTGCTGTACGCCACCGGTCTCGACCAGAACCATCGGGCCTTCCGGCAGCGGCGGTAGCGGCTTGCGCTCACGCGGCACGCGCGGCGCCGGCACGATCTGCGAAGCGGCTTCCTGTGCGGCGCGGTGCTTGTCGCCGTCCGTACGGACCCACTCCAGGCCAGCCGCAGCCAGCATCGGCTCCAGGTTCTCGGCGCTTGGCGCGGCGGTCACCGGCGTTGCGGCCGATACGACTGCCACGGTTTCCACCACGGCTTCAATCGGCGTTGCAACCGGGGCTGCAACCGGGGCTGCAACCGGGGCCGGGGCGACGTCCGGCGTGACGATGACAGGTTCCGAAATCACCGGAGCAGCTGCCACGGGAGCGGCTACCACCGGCGCCGTCTCGACCGGAGCGGGCGTCACTACCGGCGCCGCTTGCGGCTCGGCAACGGCTGCGAAGACGGGCTCGGATGCCACCGGGGCCACCGGAGCGACCGGTGCTGCTGGGGCCACTTCCGCCGGCGTCACCGCCACGGCCGTTTCGACAGCCTTGACGCTTTCAACGGCCTCGGCAACAGCGGGCTGGAAGCCAGCCGACTCAGATTCCGATTCCGTCACGCCTGCGCTGACTTCGGCCAGATTGGCTTCGTCGCCGTCAATACCTTCGGCATTTTGCGCAGTGTCATCACGGTCGCGGCGATAGCGGTTGCGGCCGCGACGATTGCGGCGGCGGCGTTCTTCGCCTTCACCGGTCTCGGCACCTTCCACACCAGCCGGCAGTTCCGTGGTGCCTGCTTCCGTGGTCACGGCGACCATTGCGGTGGCTGCGGCGACCGGCGCTACCTGGACGGCGCCGACGGCCAGCTGCGGCGCGTCGGTGTTCAGTGCCTCGTCGGTCTCGCGGGCCTCATGGCGTTCGCGTTGGCGTTCACGCTGACGCTCGCGACGTTCCTGGCTGCGCTCGCGGCGGCCTTCCTGGCGTGCCTCGGCACGTTCCGGCTGGGCGATTGCCGGGGTGGCCTGGCCTTCGCGAGGTGCGCGTGCCGGGCGTTCGCCACGTTGCTCACGTGGCTCGCGCTGCTCACGTTGTTCGCCGCGTTGCTGCTCGCTGCGTTCACCACGCTGGCCACGGCCCTGACGGTCACCGCGCTGTTCGCCACGCTCGCCACGCTGGCCACGGCCCTCGCGACCTTCACGGCCTTCGCGTCCCTCACGGCCTTCACGGCCTTCACCACGGCCTTCGCCGCGCTGACCACGCTCGCGGCGGCCTTCACCACCGCGCGACGGGGTTTCGGCTGCCGGCTTTGCCGGTGCCTCGGGCGGCGTGGCCGGCTTGGCGCCGAACAGGCCCTTGAGCCAGGCGATGAAACCGCCGCTGGCCACCGGCTGGGTTGCCGGTGCAGGGCGCGCCGCAGGTGCCTCCG
>NZ_ANKP01000167.1:0-8859 GCF_000319775.1 Cupriavidus sp. HMR-1 | reverse complement strand
GTTTCGTGTTGCGAGGGGGCGAATATTAGATGACCCCACCGCGGAAGGCAAGGGGTTTCGTAAAAGAATTTTCCTATCTATTAGAATCGCCGCATGACCCTCCAAGAACCGCCCACCTACCTTCCAGAGAAGCTGGCCAGCCGCGAGCCCGGTATGCTCGATGCGCAGGCGCTTGCTGCCGCGCTTGCCCGGCCAATTGTATTTGTCGATCTGGAAACAACCGGGGCGGACGCGCAGCGAGACCGCATCACCGAAATCGGTGTGGTCGAAGTCGGCCCCGACGGCATTCAGGAATGGGACACGCTGGTCGATCCCCTGACCAGCATCCCACCGTTCGTACAGGGACTGACCGGCATCACCGACGATATGGTCCGCGGCCAGCCCACCTTTGCATTGATTGCCGAAGCCCTGGCCGAGAAGCTGCAAGGCCGCCTGTTCGTCGCCCACAATGCGCGCTTCGACTATGGGTTCCTGAAGAACGAGTTCCGCCGCGCTGGCGTGACCTTCCGTGCGGACGTACTTTGCACGCTTCGTCTGTCCCGGTCGCTCTTTCCGTCCGTCGAGCGCCATGGCCTGGATGCCCTGATCGCCCGCTTCGGCCTGACGCCGAAGGGTCGGCACCGAGCGCTAGCCGATGCCGAGCTGCTGTGGCAGTTCTGGCAGAAGATTCACGAGATCTATTCGGTCGACCTGGTCGAATCCGCCGTGACGTCGCTGGTCAAGCACGCCAGCCTGCCAGCAGGCCTGGAAGAAACTGCATTGGACGATGTACCGGATCGCCCGGGCGTCTATCTCTTCTATGGCGACGACGACGTGCCGCTCTACGTCGGCAAGAGCATCCATCTGCGCCAGCGCATTCGCGCCCACTTCGCCGGGGATCACAGCAACGCCAGGGAGATGCGGCTGGCCCGCTCCGTGCGCCGCGTAGAGTGGCGCGAGACCGGAGGAGAAATCGGCGCCCTGCTGAGCGAGGCGCATCTGGTCAAGACACTGCGCCCGCTGCACAACCACCTGCTGCGCCAGAACACCGAGCTATTCTCGTGGGAGATGGTCGACGGGCTGCCTGCGCCGCGCCTGCGTTCGGATCGGCACGTCGATTTCAGTCGACACGCCGCACTATATGGTGCATTTCCGAGCCGGGCCGCCGCGCAAGCGCGCCTGCGATCGCTGGCGGATGAACACCAGCTTTGCCTGGCGACACTGATGCTCGAAGGCACCACCCGCCGGGGCAGCCCTTGTTTCGCGCGGCAGTTGCACCGATGCGCGGGCGCCTGCACCGGGGATGAATCCCAGATGGCCCATCGGGAACGCACCGTGGAAGCAATGGCTTCCATGGCCATCCAGCGCTGGCCGTTTGCAGGAGCGATTGCCTGGCGTGAAGCTTCCGGCGATTGCTTCCCCTGGCACATCATCGAAGACTGGTGCTACCTGGGCTCGGCCCCCACGCTCGAGGACGCCGCCCGGCAGCTGGCCGCGCCGGCCCGCTTCGACATCGACACCTACCAGATCCTGGCCCCGCGCATAGAAGAACTGAAGGCCAGCGCCGTACCCCTGGTATCTACACGCGAGTTCGTGCTGACGCCTCCGGTCCTCCCGGAACCCAGAGCGGCCCGCGTGCCTCGCACGGCGGGAAAGCGCATGGCAAACGCCTCGGAGCACAGTCAGACGCCGGGGCTCTTCAGCTAAAACAGCCAAACGGGCTGGCGAACGGTGCGGCAGCACGCATAAATGCACTGGCAGCCGGCGCCTGGCTCGCCTAGTCTCCGAGGGAAGGACTGCCGCCCCTGATGGAGTCGCCATGCCTGCACCATCCCGACGTTCCCCTGCCCGCGCCGGCATGATCGCTGCTGCCGCGATCGCGCTGACCACTGCCTGCGCCAATCTGGAGGCGGGCACCATGCAACGGATCTTCGATTCCTGGAAAGGGGCGCCGGTCGAGCAAGCCAAGGCGCAGTGGGGGCCGCCACAGACCGTACAGGCCGCGCCGGACGGCACGGCCTATGTCTGGACCGATGAAATGCCCACCGCCCACCCACCGGGCAGCGGTCCGCGCGACGCGCAGCTCGAGCCGCCCCCCACGGTTGCGTATTGCCAGCGCAAGCTCATCGCCGGGGCGGATGGCAAGATCAGCCGTGGCGAGTGGAGCGGGAGTGCCTGTTGTGCCCAGACTCTGATAGGTCAGTGTGCTGGACTGGCAAGGAAGCCCTCCGCTACGAGCAACAGCTGACCGGCCGTCAACGCATCAGAGCACGATCTGGATCCCAGTAGGCGCCACCCGCCTCACTCGAGCACGAGCCCCCGCGTGCGCACCAGCGTGCCCCACTTCTTCACCTCGCTATCAATAAATGCGGCGAAATCGGCGCTGCTACCCGGTTCGGGTTGCAGGCCGAGCGCGAGGAGCTTCTGCCTGACCTGCGCGTCACTCAATGCCTGACTGGCATCCTGATTGAGTTGTCGCACGATGGGCGCGGGCGTGCCTGCCGGCGCGACGATGCCGAACCAGCCGTAGCCAACCACGCCCGGCACGCCCTGCTCCGCGAAGGTGGGCGCATCCTGATAGACCGGCGTGCGCTGTTCCGCCGCCACCGCGATCACGCGCAGCTTGCCCGCCTGGATAAAGGGCAGCGCCGTGGTGATGGCGGTCAGCGTTGCGTCGACGCGCCCGGCCAGCAGTTCGGTGTAGGCCGTCGCATCGCCCCGGTAGTGCACGTTCACCACCTTGAACCCGGCTTGCGATGCGAACAGTTCCGCCGTCAGGTGCGGCCCCGAGCCGATACCCGGCGATGCGAAGTTCACCCCGTCGGGCTTCTGTTTCGCCACCTTTACAAAATCCGCCACGGTCTTCACCGGCGAGTTCGCGTTGACGATCAGGAAAACCGGCCCTAGCACGCGCGGGCCCACGGCAACGAAATCCTTGTGGATATTGAAACGTTGCGACAAGCCTGCGCCGGTATTGATCGCGAACGGTGCGGCCGCCCACAGCAGCGTGTAGCCATCCGCCGCCGCGTGGGCCACGGATTCGCTCGCCACGCGCGTGCCGGCGCCCGGCTTGTTCTCGACCACCACCTGCTGGCCATACTTGCGGCTCAATACCTCGGCCAGGATTCGCGCCGACGTATCGTTCGATCCGCCCGGCCCGTAGGGCGACACAAAGCGCACCGCCTTGCTCGGATAGGCGTTCCCGAAGGCTGACGGCACCAGACCAGCCAGCGCCATCGCGCCGAGCAGGCGCCGGCGAGTCAATTGCGTAGGGTTCATGCTGGCACCTCCATGCGCTGGATGGCGGGGTAGCGATAGGTTCGGTTCAGGTGCGAGGGCTGCGGCACGTACAACCGCAGCGCGACGTAGAACGGTCCGGCCGGCGCGGGCAGCCAGTTGCCCCGCAGCGCTTCGTCACGCGGTGGCATTGCGGAAAGGTAGAGGCTCAGGCTGCCGTCCGCACCACGGGTCAGCGATGGCGAGCGATCGCCCAGCGAGTACCGCGAGATGTCGTTCGGCACCAGCATGCAATCGCCTTTGTCGTACATTGTCAGGGACCAGAATGCGCCGACATCGGGCAGATTGTCGGCGGCGAAATCGAGCCGGTACGCGTGACGGCCGTCGAGCGGTTCGCCGTCGCCACCACGGTCGGCCATGACATACATGGCCTCCTGCACGCCCAACGCGCCGATGTAGTTCCTGGCCACCAGTGCCCGCTGCAGGTAATTGCTACCGAAGGACTCACGCACATCCACCGACATTGCCCAACCGCCGCCCATGTCCGACGGCTGCGGCTTGGCAAGATCCGCCAGCACGCCACGCAGGGCGGCGTCGAGCAGGTCGATCTGCTGCGGCGTCGGCACGATGCCATGGCCAATGCCAACCTCTGCAAAGGCTGCGATCTCGGCGGCCTCCGCACCCAGCGGCGGGTTTTCTCCCACCACGCGATTCACCACCTCGGCAAAGCGTCGCGCGTCGCCCAGATGCTCCTCGGGTTGCATCGCAACGTCGAATGCGAACGCCGCCAGCGAGCCGTCCAGTTGCCGCAGCGCGATGGCATCCTGCAGCGCGTGCACCACGGGCAGGTCGGCTTCGCCGTCCACGAGCAGACGGCCGATCATCCAGATCGCATTCGTCGGACATGCCACAGCCTGCATCCCCGCTGGTACCGTGCCGTGCCAGTCCGGCCCGTGCAACAGGAAGCGACCCGCGCTCGTGCCAGTCGTGCGGCTGCCGATGTAGCCAAACGGATTTGTATAGAAATCGAGCAGCCCCAGCACGTAGTAGCGCCCGTTGAAATCCGGCACTTCCAGCACCACCGGGCCGCGCGACAAATCGATCCATGCATTGGTGTAGAGCGTGTCGTTGTTCGGCGTCACCACTTGTCGGTGCTGCGGGCCAAGCAACTGGCGGGGGCGAATCACGTGGTTGACCCAGCGTAGCGTCGATTCGGGCCCGTCTCCGGCGAACCTTCCAGTGTGATCGCGTCGCGGGCAGGTGGCGGCGCGCATGCGTGCCATCTCGTAGAGCGGCAGCGTGTGGATCACGGCATCGCGCGCGCGTTGCTGTGCGGTGTTCTCTTGTTGCGTCATGTCTCGTTGTCTCCTGTCGTTCCAATAATGTGCTTGCTCAGCCGACGCGGCGCACGGCAGGAATCGTGTACTGCCCGGCCCGGAACGCTTCGGAAGGATGGTAGAGGCGCAGGATCAGATAGAAGTGGCTCGACGGCGCGGGCAGCCAGTTTGCGTCTTCCGCCGGTCGGGCATGGCCGATGGGGATCACCAGCGTGCCGTCCGGGTCCTTGCGCAGCCCAGGCGTGCGATCGCCCACGGCGTAGCGCCCCAGTTCATTGGCCGTGAAGAACCGGTCCTCGCCATAGAGCGAGACAGACCAGAATGCATCGGCCGGCGGCAGCATGCCAGGCGGGAAGCGCAGTTCGTATGCATGGTTGCCGTGTAGCCGTTCGCCATCGGCATCAAAATCGGCCATGGCGTACACCGCTTCATCGGCGCGCAAGGCGCCCAGCCCTTTCATCGCCGTGCAGGCGCGCAGCAGCCAGTCATCGCCATACGTACCCAGTCGCAGGCTGTAGCCCCACGCCTTGTGCCCCTGGCTGCGGGTATGCGCTTCGATCAGCACCATCGCTTGCGCGTACGCGCTGCGCAGGCCGTTGACGATCGATGGGCGCATCGAGCCAACGTCCAGATCATCCTCGAGGCGCAGCCCGACCTTGCGCAGCAACGTGAACAGCCCCAGTTCCTGCTGCGTGGGCGGGAAATCACGCATGGCGCGGTAGAGATTCTGGAAGAAGTCGATGGCTTCGTCGTCGCTCTCCTGCCACTGGGCCACGCTCGGCGGCTGCGCCGGGCCCGCGCTCTTCACCATCTGGAAGCCCTGTTCGAACGCATAGGCACGCGCGAGGTCATCGGCGCCGGTCACGAGGACCCGCCCGATGATCCAGACGAGCGATGTCGGCGACTCCACGGTCTGTCCGCCGCTGCCGCGCTGGCCGGGGCCGACGATCTCGATATCGGCGCCCTCCTTTGGTACGTTGCGCGGCCCAAGGTTGGCGAAGTTGTTCGTGTGCGCATCCAGCAGTTCGATCACGTAATAGCGGTCCGCGTCCGGCAATGCGGGCACGCGAATCGTTGCCGGACCATCTGCCAGGTTCAGCCAGCCGCAGAAGTACAGCAGGTCATTGGCCGGTGTGACGATGTCCCTGTCCTCGTGGGTCCATTGCCGTGCGCTGGCGGAGAGCATGTTCATCGGGGCGCGGCCATAGCGCGTGGGCGCATCGACAGAAGTCTGCAGGCGGCAGGTGCGCAGCGTTTCGATCAGCGGATAGCCATAGATCACCAGCGGCAACGCCGCGGCGGCAACCATGGCCTCCTGCGGGCTGGTGTGGACGGGCGCGGGGAACATCGGGGAAGCAGGATGGTTCATGGGGTTCTCACGGTTGAACGTTCTGGATCATTCGAGCGCGGCGCCACTCGACTTCACAAGTGCTGCCCAGGTGCGGGTGTCTTCGCGCATCTGGTTGGTGAACTGCGCGCGGGAAACCGGCGCGTAGCGCATGCCGAGGCTGGCGATCTGCGCCTGCAGCCCGCTGTCCTGCATGGCTTCCTGCATTGCGCGGTCGAGCTGTTCGACAATCGGCGCCGGCGTGCGGGACGGCGCGAACAACGCGAACCAGCTGTCGAGCCGAAACCCGACGCCGCTCTCGGCAAACGTAGGTACATCGGGCAATGCCACCGAGCGCTCCGACCCAGACACGGCCAGCGCCCGCACCTTGCCGCTGCGGATCAGCGGCAAGGTGCCCGCCAGGTCCGACATCGCCACGGGCAGCGTCCCGCCCATGACATCGGTCAGCATCGGCGCCACGCCCTTGTACGGGATATGGCGCAGATGGATGCCAGCGGACACGTTCAGGCTTTCACCCGCCAGATGGCCACCGGAACCCTGCCCCCAGGACCCGTAGGTCAGATCGGCGTTAGGCTGCTTCGCCATGGCGATCAGCGCGCGCAGGTCATGGGCAGGGAAGCTCGGATTCGCCACCAGCACGTTGCCGCCAATCGCGATACGGCCGATCGGCACGAAATCGCGCAACGGGTCATACGGCAGCTTGGGGAAGATCGACGGCGCAATGGCGTGCGTGGCGGAAATCCCGAGCACGAGCGTGTAACCGTCCGGTGCGGCGCGTGCCACTTGGGCCGTGCCGATCGTGCCCGTGGCGCCCACCACGTTCTCCACCACGACCGTGGTCTTGAGCGTGTTGGACAATCGCGCCGCCAGCATCCGGCCGATCACATCAGTGCCGCCACCCGCGGGGAATGGCACCACGAGCCGGATGGGCCTGTCGGGATAGGCGCGTGCAGCATTGGCGGCGCCGGTCGTCATGCACACGCCCGTTAGCACCAGCGTCATGCCGAGCAGCGCCCTGCGAAGCTTCGATCGCATAACCTGTCTCCTGTATTTGTTATGAGTGGTTGTCTGTGTCGATCAGCGCAGCGTAATCACCGCATCGGCTGCAACCAGCCCGTCCGCGCTCACGATGAACGGATTGATTTCCAGTGTGTCCAGCCGCTCGCCGATGGCATCCGCGGCACGCGACACGTTCACGATGACATCGGCCACCGCATCGAGATCGAGCGGCGGATGCCCCCGATGGCCGGCGCACAACGCGGCGGCGCGACTCTGCGTCAGCATGGCCCGCGCGCGTTCGCGTGAAACGGGTGCCAGTCCGAAGGACATCTGGCGGAAGATCTCGACGGCCGTGCCGCCGATACCGGCCAGCGCAACCAGCCCGAACACCGGGTCGCGCCGCACGCCAACCATGATTTCGCCCCAGCCGCGCACCATGCGGGCAACCAGCGCGCCATCGAACCTTGCCGTGCCGGCAGCGCGACGGACGCGCTCGAACGCGGCACGCACCGCGTCGGCGTCAGACAGGTTGAGCACCACCCCGCCCACATCGCTCTTGTGCAAGATGTCGGGCGAGCAAAGCTTCACCACTACCGGATAGCCGATCGACTCCGCCACACGTACCGCTTCGTCGGCATCGCGAGCCAGACCGTGCGGTGCCACGGGAACGCCAGCCTGCAACAACAGTGCCATCGCGTCGGCTTCAGACAGCGCCTTTGCGTCGGCTGGCAGTTCGGGCACGGACGGCAGCTGCGCCGGGGCGGTCGGGGATTGCGCGGTTTCGGTCATCGCGGCAGCCCTGGCAAGCGCGGCCACAGCCTCGATGGTGTGCGCCGGCTCGCGGAACACCAGGCAGCCGCGCGCCTCGAGCCATGCGCGCTTGTCGTCGGAGATCACGCCGGCAATCATCAGCGGCGCGGCTTGCGGATCGTTCGCCAGATCATCAACGGTTTGCTCCAGCAAGCTCCACACCCTCGGCGCGTTCCCGCCACCGGCCAGGAATGCCGCCACGCTGCCATATGCGCCGCTGCGCGCCACACCTGCCAGCGCGTCAGCAAGCACTTCTGGCTGCGCGACGACCTGTCCGGTCACGTCGATTGGATTCGAGGTGCTGGCAAACGGCACAGCCTCGCGCAGCGCCGCGGCTGCGGCATCGGGCATCGGTGGCAGGGGCAGCCCTTGCGACTCGGCGCTATCCGCCATCATGATGCCAACGCCACCAGAAACGGTCACGATCGCCACCGGCGCCACGGCGTCCGCCGGCATGCCCGTGGGCGAATGCCAGCGTGCCGGCCGCCTGCCTCGCGCCAGCGTGTAGCCAAGGCGAAAGAATGCTTCCAGCGTATGCGCGCGATGCACGCCGTATTCGTCGAACACAGCCTGGTACACGGCGTCCTCGCCGGCCAGGCTGGCCGTATGCGATTGCGCGGCGCTGGCACCGGCGGCCGTGGTACCGACCTTGGCGATCACCACCGGCTTGCCCGCCGCGCGGGCCGCCGCCAGTGCCTGACGCAGGCGCATCCCGTCGCGCGCGCCCTCGATATAGGCCAGGATCACCTGCGTCTGTGGATCATGCGCGAGCCATTCGATGACGTCAGCCACCTGCAGCCCCGCCTCGTTGCCCGTGGTGACCCAGTGGCTCAAACCCAGGCCCGCCTCGCGTGCCAGCGCGAATGCGTAGGCACCGAACGCACCGCTCTGACTGACAAGCCCCACGCCGCCAACGGGCGGCACGCCTGTCAGTGGAATCGGCGAGAACGTGGCGAACATGCGCTCGCCGAGGTTCATCGCGCCCAGGCAGTTCGGCCCGAGGAGCTGCACCCCATGCGTCTTAGCCTGCGTGGCCAGCGCGTGCTGCAACCCGCTGCCGTTGGCGACCTCGGCAAAGCCCGAGGTAAAGACCACCGCGGCACGCGTTCCCGCGCGGCCGAGCTGCGCCATCACGTCGGGCGCGGCCGG
>NZ_ANKP01000166.1:0-8942 GCF_000319775.1 Cupriavidus sp. HMR-1 | reverse complement strand
GATGGCAACCTGCGCAATCTGCGCTGGACGGGCGCGGGCGTGCCCGACGTGGCCACCGCGACCGGCGTGACGGGTTCGTCGCCGGCGCCAGGTGGCGGCGTCTACGTGCATCTGGATGGTGGCAATGCGCGCTTCCGTTTCGCACCCACGGCCACGCAGTCGGTGCCGGAGCTGCCCGAGGCCAACGGTCTCGTGCGCGACTGGCGCCGCGATGGCAATGTCACCCGATTTACCTTCGCCGGCTATTACAAGCCGTTCTTCCGGCTCGCCAACGCGGGCCAGTGCAGTGTTTCCATCGATGGCAAGCCAGTAACCGGTGTGCGCGATCGCAATACGCTGCGTTTCGATACTCCGGCGGTCAATGATCCGATCCATGTCCAGCAACAAGTCGAAGTCCGCTGCGGCGCCTGAGCGCGAGCGGCTGTTGCCGCCGGCGCTGGTTCTGACCTTTACCGCGATTGTGGGGGTCGGGCTGGCGCTGATGTTCCCGCGCGAGACCCTGCGTGAGCGCCTGCTTGGTCAGGGGAGGGCCGTCGATGGCCTGACCGTGGCCTATCTCGAGGCGTGGTCACGCGTGGCGCCCAACGATACGAACTTCATGAGCGTGCTGGCCGAACAGTACGCCCGCAGTGGTCGGCTGGATGATGCCGAGACGATGCTCGAACGCATGTTGGCGGTGAAGGGCCAGGACCTGACGGGCCAGATCCTGCGCACGCGCATCGAGATCGCGCAGCAGCGCGCCTATGCGGCCCAGCCGGATTCCCCCGAGCGCGCGGAGCGTCTGGCCATGATGAACGGCCTGCTCAAGGACGCCACCACGCCGGAGATGCTGCGCGCCTGGTCGGTGGCCGATCTGCAGACGCTGGCCACGCAGTCGCGCCAGGTCGGCAATGCGGCTGCCGCCGTGAAGCTATTCCGCGAACTCAGCGTGCGCGACCCGGCCAACGTGGATTTCTATAATCGCCAGCTTGCCGGCATCGCGCTGGCGGGCGGCAACTATCGCGATTCCGCCCGCGCGTTGTTCGAGGCGCAGGCCCGCGCGAAAAATCTCTACGAGCAGCGCACGCTGTTCCTGCAGGCCCTGCAGACACTGCAGGCCGGCAATCTGCTCGATGAAGCGCTGGCCGAAGCGGAGCGCCATGGTGGAAAGCTGCTCGATGACGCCGAGGTACTGCGCTATCTGACCAGACTGGCGCTGGCGGCGAACAAGCCGGATATCGCGGCGAAGTATGTGGAGCGCCTGCTCAAGCTGTCGGCCAACCGGCCGACGAAGGGCACGCAGTTCGCACAGGCTGAACGGCAGGGGAACCTCCGCCGGGTCTCCGATACCGAGCCGTGGCTCGCGCGCGGCGTTGTGTTCCTCGACGGTCCGCGCGGCCTCGCCTTGCGCGAGCAGGTGGGCGAATTCGGCCTGCGCCGTGCGGCTGCGGAAGCGATTCCGGCGTCTGGCGTGGTGACGAAACCGGCCACGCGCGACATCACGCAGGCTGAGGCCCAGGAGACGGCCAAGGCCGAAGTGGCCACGGCCGTCGCCAATGGCAAGACGTTCAATCCCGACGACTACGACCTGGCCTACCGCGTGTTCCTGGCCGCGGGCAAGCTCGATCAGGCCCAGCGCGTGGCGCAGACGGCCGTGGACAAGTTGCCCAACGACGCCGTCTGGCGCGAGCGTCTGGCGCAGGTGGCGGAATGGAATCGCCAGCCAATGGTCGCGCTGCAAAGCTGGCTCAAGTATGCGCAGGAGACCAACGACGAACGCGCGTGGAATAACGTGATGCGGCTGGCGCCGGGCCTCAACGACGACCGGGCCTATCTGGCGGCGTTGCGGCATCGTGCGGCGGGCGGCGATCTGAAGACGATCGACGAGGTCGTCGCGGCCTACGAACGGCTCGGCGAGCCGGAGGCCGGCATGGCATTCCTCGACGGGCTCGCCAACGGGCCGAACGGGCGTCAGGTGATGGAGCGCAATGCCGAACTGGCCGAGCGCGCCGGCAAGGACGACCGCGCGTTCGAGCTCTACGGCCAACTGGAGAAGCGCTTCGGCGCGCGCCCGCTCTACGCGCTCAAACGCGCCAACATACTGTTCGTGCGCGGCCGGCTGGATCAGGCGATGGACGCGATGCTGCCTGCGCGCGACAAGGCCACCACGCAGGACCTGCTCTATTGGCGCACGTACACCCAGCTTGCCCGCCTGACGCAGCGGGACGATCTGCTCAAGTACGGCTATCGCCAGATGATGATCTCGATGGCCAAGAGTCATGACGATCACTGCATGGCGATGCCGCCCGGCGCTGCCCGCAACGACTGCCTGGCCGAAGTTCGCGATACCGAGGACGATGATTTCGCGAACCTGATCGAGTACTACGATCGCTGGCCGATCGACGCCGGCCGCATTGCAGAGGCAGGCTGGCGCAAGAACGGCAAGCTCGATGAGCTTCAGTTGGCGATGTACTACTACACGCGCGCGCACGCTTATATCCGCATCGAGCAGATGCTTGCCAGCCTGACTCCCGAGCAGACGCGACAGGCCGAATCGTCGGCGGGTTTCCTGATGCGTCGCGCCGAGTACTGGCGCGCGACCGGTAATCACGAACGCGCGCTTGCCGATCTGCGTCATGCCATCGGGCAGGCCGATGCCGATAGCGAAACCTACGGCGCACTGCTGTGGGCACTCGTCGACATGGGTACCGACACCGAGGTGCGCGCAGTGATGCTGCGGCTGAAGCCAGAGGCGGAGAATGATCCGAGCCTCTGGGGTGCCTACGCAGCCGGCGCGATGCGCTTCCAGGACGGCCGCACTGCCTTGCACTTCCTGCGCAAGATGCTGCATGGCAAGAGCGCCGATCCGCTCTGGCTCGGCGTGACCGCCGATGCCTGCGAGGCTATCGGCCAGACCGATCTGGCCTGGCGTATCCGCCGGCAGGCATGGGTCGAACTGCATCGTACGTGGGCCGTGGGTGGCGCGAAGTGGGCCGAGGAAAGCGCCGGCGACGAGTATGCCGATGAAGACGAAGAAGATGCGCAGGGCCGTCCGGCACGCTCGGATCTCCGTCGGCAGATGATCGCGCTCGGGCAGATATTTGCCTCTGCCGATGTGTCGCGTGGACTCGTCGTCGAGATGCTGCGGCGCGACCGCGAAAGCGTCGCCGCGCGGCAGGCTGCGCCCAGCGATCCAAAATCGCCCTCGCAGCTCGGTAACGTGCCGGGTTTGTCCCCGCTCGAGGTGACGCCGCCGCCGGCGCTGGTGGAACGCGAACGGCGCAGACAGGCGCAGCTTACGGCCGCCAGTCGCGAGGTGGCGCTGGCCTGGGCGATGTCGTCGGAGTCGAACGAACTCGCGCGAGCCTGGCTGGCCCGTCAGTACGCCGAGCGGCTGCAGAGGCCCGCGTACGCCGAGATCGCGATTGCGCTCGACGACAACGACATGGACAAGCTCGACCGGATCATGGAGCGCAAGGCCGGGAAGGTGCCTGTGCTGAGCCAGATCGAGGTCAATCGCCAGCTCGACCGACTTTCCGCTGCCCAGACCCAGGCGTTTGAAACGCAGGAACTGGCGCGCACTGATGACTCGCTGCAGCAGACACTGCAGGACGCACTGTTGTTCAACGCCCAGGCAATCGAGCCGCGCGCGTCGTACCAGCGTCAGAATCCGCTGGAGTTCTACGAGTACAGCCTGGCCGGTGGTGCCCGGCTTTGGGACGGCTATGCGCTGAACCTGCGCGGCGTGTTCCGCGATCAGCGCTCGACCGACCGTACTGCGCTCGACAACGTGCCTGGCAGCGACCGTCGCGCCGAATTGGCGTTGACCTACCGCGACACCCAGAAACTCTGGCTGCTGGGCGTGGGGCGTCGCGACGGCCTGCAGAGCTTCACCACGGCGCGGCTGACTGGCGCGTGGAACCTGGAGGATCGGGTGTCTTTCACTGGCCGGCTCGGCTACAACCAGCAGGCGGACGAATCGGCGCAACTACGTGTGGGCGGCATGAAGGACTTGGTCGAACTGGGCGCGACATGGCGGCTGGGGCTGCGCGAGTTCATTCGCGGACGGATCGAGTACGACCGCTTCTACGGGCAGGACCGTAGCTCGCTGGGGCACGGCATGGTCTACGACGTGGAGGCCGGCTATCGCATTCGCACGCAGTATCCCGACTACACGGTCCGCATCGTCGGCACGCGCGGCATTTACAACACCAACGGCGGCACGCTGACGCCCACGATGCAGCGGCTGGTGCCGGCCGGTGGCGACGCTACGCCTGCGTTCTACATGCCGCAGAACTTCACGCAGGCGGGTGTGCTGTTCGGCTTTGGCACCGAATTGCTCGACGACTACACGCGCAAGTGGCGGCCCTTCCTGGACGTTGGGGCGCTCTACGACTCGCGCGCGGGGCACAACTTCCGCGGCCAGCTTGGCATGGCTGGTTCGGTGTTCGGCAACGACCACATGTCGATGTACGTGCTGCATGAAACCGCGTCCCGCAACGGCGGCACGCCGCTGACGGAAGTGGGTTTGCGATATCGCTGGCTCTACTGATAGTGAATACTGATGATCGAGTTCTTGAGAGTAACGAGGGGGATGGAAAACATGAACAGGATGACGACTCGCATGGGCCGCGTGATGGCCTGGTGTGGCGCGCTCGGCGCGGCACTGTGGCTGGCTGGTTGCGCGGTGACCGACGTGGGCCGCGCGCCGCAGATGTCGCCCGGTGACGTGGTGGCGGTACTGCCCATCGTCAACAACACCGAAACGCCCCAGGCTGGCCTGCGTGCCGAGGCGATCGCCGAATCGCTGCTGAAGACCGGCGGCGTGGCGAACCTCAAGCGCTACCCCGCCTCGCTGAACCCGGAAACGCTGTTCGAACCGGCCGAGCGTGAATCGGTGGGCAAGGCGCTCGAGTGGGCCCGTGGCGAGCGCGCGCGTTACGCGCTGACCGGCTCGGTGCAGGAGTGGCGCTACAAAGTTGGCGTTGACGGCGAGCCTGCCGTGGGCATCTCGCTGCAGCTGATCGACGTGGCCAGCGGCCAGGTGGTGTGGTCGGCCACCGGCAGCAACGCCGGCTGGAGCCGCGAGTCGCTCTCGGGCGTGGCGCAGAAGCTGCTGCGTCGCCTGCTGGCGCCGCTGATGCAGGGTTGAGCACGGAAGGACGGGGGAGAGACGTGGCCAAGACCGTGGAAACAAGGCGCCAGGGGCAGGGCATCGGCCTGGGCGGGCGCTACGCGCGCTGGCTGGCGCCCGCGGGTGGCGGTGCGGCAGCCGTGATCGAGATGATCGTGATCATGGCGGCGGCAATGGGCGTCACCTGGCTCGTGCTGCCGCAGAACCCGCTGCTGCTGGGCATGGGCTTTCCATGGGTCTGGCTGCTGCCGGTGATTCTGGCGCTGCGCTATGGCACGTTGGTGGGTGTTGGCGCGGTACTGATGCTGCTGGGCGGGTGGTTCTTTTTCGACGAGATCGGCGCGCACAGTGGCGCCTTCCCGCGCATGTTCTTCATGGGCGGGCTGCTGCTGGTGCTGGTGGCGGGGCAGTTCGGGGACGTGTGGAATACGCGCCTGGCGCGAGCGCGGGCCGTGAATCGCTATCTCGACGAACGGCTGGCCGCGCTGACGAAGAACCACTATCTGCTGCGCATTTCTCATGCCCGGCTCGAGAACGATCTGCTGGCGCGTCCTACGACGCTGCGCGACACGTTGTCGCAACTGCGCGCGGTGGCCTTGCAGGACGCGATGAACGGCGGCAATACCGGTCCGCTGGCCGGCGCGCAGCCGATGCTCCAGGTCGTCGCACAGGCCTGTCAGGTCGAGGGCGCGGCGCTCTATGCCTGCGATGGCGAGCGTGTCGTGCCGAACGCCGTGGCCAGCATCGGCCCGGCCTTCGAGATCGACGTCAACGATCCACTCGTGCGGCACTGCCTTGAAACGCGCGCGCTGGCGCATTTGCGTTCCACGGGGCTCCAGCAGGACGCGCAGACGCGCTACGTGGCCGTCGCGCCCGTGCTGGCGGGGTCGGACCGGTTGATTGGCGTGCTGGTCGTGGAACGGATGCCGTTCCTGTCGCTGACCTATGAAAACCTGCAGATGCTGATGGTGCTGATGGGCTACTACGCCGATGGCGTGGAACATGCCCGCGCCACGCACGGCATCCAGGAAATGGCACCGGCTATTCCGTATGCGTTCGCGCTCGACTACGCGCGGCTGTCGCGGCTGCGTCACGAGACGGGCATCCAAAGTTCGGTGGTGGCGCTGGTCTTCGACCTCGACGAAGCGCGCGATGCGCTGTTCGAGCAGGTCGTGCGCAGCCGTCGTGCGCTCGATGTGGCCTGGCCGGTGCGCAACGCCCATCACCGGGCCATGCTGACGCTGATGCCACTGTCGGATGCCCAGGCGGTATCCGCCTATCTGGTGCGTATCGAGGACATGCTGCGCGCGCAGTTCGGCACCGATTTCTCAAGCGCGCATATTGGCGTCTACACGCTCTCGGTGCCCGCCGAGGGTGCGGAGGAGGCGCTCATGCGGCTGCTGCACCGCTGCCAGCTCGATGGGGCGTCCACGATCACGGCCGTGCAGGCCGATGGCACGCGCGACGCCAGCGTGGCGGGCGCCGGACCGGCAAGGGCAGGCTGACCCATGGGCAAGCTGACCTTCGGAGGCGCCGCCTTCCAGATCTCCGCCCTGGCGCTGCTGTTCGGCGGCGGGACTGGGCTGCCGCTGTTGCTGGGCTTCCTGACGCTGCAAGGCGCGGCCGCGGCGCTGCTGGGGCTGGCATTGTGGCGCCTGTTGCCGCGCCGCTTCCGGACGCCTTTCGTGTGGAGCTATGGCTATCTGGCAGCGTTCTGCTTCTTCGTGCCGGCGGGTGGCGTGTTGGTGTGCATGGGCAGCCTGTTGTTCTCGAAACTGTTCCCGCGCCGTGGCAGCAACAGCGGTATTGCATCGGTAGCGCTGCCCGAGTTCGTCACCCACCTGATCCAGCGTGTGACCCATGGCGGGGGCGCGCGGCTGCGCGCGCAACTCGGCAATACGCGCGCGCCATTGCCTGAACGCATGACCGCGCTGGTAGCCATGCAGTCGATGCCCACGCGAACGGCCAGCCCGGTGCTGCGCGAACTGCTGGCCGACAGCACCGACGATATCCGGCTGCTGGCCTACGGCATGCTCGATGGCGCGGAAAAGCAGCTTACGCAGAAGATCCTGGCCGAGCTGCCCCGTCTGGAGTCGGCTGACAGCCCGCAGGCGCGCGGGGAGATCAACCAGCGGTTGGCTGACCTGTATTGGGAACTGATCTACCAGAACCTGGTGCAGGGCGATGTGTACCGCTACACGGCTAGCCAGGTGGAGCGCTACGCCAGCGCGGCACTGGAGATCGACGGCAACATCGCCGCGCTCTGGTACATGCGCGGCCGGCTGGCGCTGACGCGCAACGCGCCCGCCGAGGCGCGCGAGTTCCTGGCTCGTGCCGAAGCGCTCGGCTTCGCGCGTGATCGCGTGTTGCCGCTGCTTGCCGAGGCGGCTTACCTGGAACGCGACTATGCCACCGTGCGCCGCCTGATGGCGGATTTCGACAGTCCTTCGCCGCTCCCACTGGTGCGGCCCCTGCTGCGGTACTGGCAATCATGAGCGAGATTCTGGTCAAGGGAACGTCCGCGGACGTCATGCTGCTTCTGGAAGGCACGTTTCCTTATGTGAGTGGTGGGGTGTCG
The DNA here is from genome assembly GCF_000319775.1 of Cupriavidus sp. HMR-1. NCBI lineage: Bacteria > Pseudomonadati > Pseudomonadota > Betaproteobacteria > Burkholderiales > Burkholderiaceae > Cupriavidus > Cupriavidus sp. HMR-1. The sequence goes on along the minus strand of NZ_ANKP01000166.1, from coordinate 1,251 downwards.
AGCTGGGTCAATCAGATGATCCGCGCCTTCCCCGATATCCGGTTCGGCATCGTCTTCATCGGCAGCCGCCGACAGGACTATGGCGAGATGGCCTACGCGCTGCCGGACAACGTGGTGCATTTGGAAACGCACTTCCTCTACGACTTCGCGCCGCCGCCGATGGTGCATGGCACGAAGGGCGACGCGCATGCCTTCGACCGCTCGGACGAACTGCACAAAATGCTGCGCCAGCGCGGCAGGGAGGTGGAGGCGGGTGATCTGATTCGCGAACTGATGCCGGCGCTGGGCGAGGGCGGCGCGCTGTCCGAGGATGCGTTCCTCTACAGCAAGCGGGCGTGGGACACGATCACCGATCAGTACCGACGGTACTGCACCGATCCGTCGTTCACGGACTATTTCTGGACTGTCCGGATCATGCACAAGCCGCTGTGGCAGCTCGTGCGGATCGTGGACGGGCTGATTCCCGCCAAGGTCTATCACACGGTTTCCACCGGATACGCGGGATTCCTCGGTGCAATGCTGCGGCATCGCACTGGGCGCCCGCTGCTGGTCTCGGAGCACGGCATCTATACGAAGGAACGGAAGATCGACCTGTTCCAGAGTCAGTGGATCCGCGATAACCGGAACATCTTCGAGCGCGATATTTCCCAGATCAGCTATTTCCGCGAGCTCTGGGTGCGCTTCTTCGAGACGCTGGGTCGCGTCTGCTATGAGGCCGGTGACGAGATCACGGCGCTGTACGAAGGCAACCGCAGCCGCCAGGTGCTGGATGGCGCGCCGGCCGAGCGCACGCACAATATCCCGAATGGCATCAACCTGCCGCGCCTTTCGGCGCTGCGCGAGCGGCGCGCGCCGGGTGTGCCGCCGGTGCTGTGCCTGATTGGCCGGGTGGTGCCCATCAAGGACATCAAGACGTTCATTCGCGCGATGCTGACTGTGGTGCGGGAGTATCCCGATGCCGAAGGGTGGATTGCCGGCCCCGAGGATGAGGATCCGGATTACGCGACTGAGTGTCGCAGCCTGGCCGAAAGCCTCGGGCTGGGCAGCAAGGTGAAGTTTCTCGGCTTCCAGAAGATCGACGAGTTGCTGCCGAAAGTCGGCGTGCTGGTGCTGAGTTCGATTTCCGAGGCGTTGCCGCTGGTGGTGCTCGAAGGGTTCGCGGCGGGTGTGCCGTGCGTGACGACCGACGTCGGCTCGTGCAGCCAGCTCGTCTTCGGGCTGCCCGGCGAGGACGCGGCGCTGGGGGCCGCG
>NZ_ANKP01000165.1:0-18266 GCF_000319775.1 Cupriavidus sp. HMR-1 | reverse complement strand
TGCCGGCGGCAGCGGCTGGACCGGCGCCGCCATCGGCGCCGTCGCAGGCGGCGTGGCGGGCAACATCAAGGGCAACAAGCAGCAGAGCTGGTACTGATCTCCCCTTGTCCCTGTAAATCGCCCTTGCGGCGATCGGCGCGGATTCGGGTACGCACGGCATTGGCCCGTGCGTATCGGGTCCGCGCCTTTGACTTCCGGCATCGGGCGACCGAAATCCAGCTATGGCCGGTGCGCGGCCTGAGTTGAAATCACTTCGGGAAAGTCTTGCTGGGATTGGCGCGCCCGGCTGGGATCGAACCAGCAACCCCTGCCTTCGGAGGGCAGTATTCCCGCCTTCGACGCCGTATCAAAAAGGTAACAGCCGCTGCACAGCGTTTTGTATCTGGTCTGGTGCCAGATGGGCATACCGCTCAGTTACCGTCACCGACGAGTGCCCTAGCAAGTCTCTGACGACACCGAGCGGCACACCAGCCATCACCAGCCACGAAGCGCAGGTATGCCGCATGTCATGTATCCGAAAGTCGGCAATTCCCGCCCTCTCACACGCCGCATCGAATCCGTTCTGAAACGTGGTGATCCGTCGATCGACACCATGACCGAACACCCAAGGATTGCCCGATGCGTGCCGCTGCAACCATCCCCGCATCACCGCTAACGAATCCATCGCCGCGTCATTGAGTGGGACCGTCCGACGCTTGCCCGATTTCGTATCCGCCCCTTCGAGCAGGAAATACCGTCGATCACGATCCACCCTGGCCCACGTCAATTTCAGCAGCTCAGACTTACGTGCCCCGGTGTTCAGCGCCAAGCGAATAAAGCACGGCAAATGCGGCCTACGTGCGTACAACTCTGCCGCCTCCACCAACGCACTAGCCTCATCCTGCGTGATCCAGCGCACGCGCCCCTCAGCGGCCTCTAACCCCAGCCTCTGAGCAGGGTTCCCAATGTCGGGCCTGTCATGCTCAAGGCGTACAAAATTCAGCGCAGCAGAGAAGAACCGCAACTCCCTGCCGATAGTCGATTGCTTGACACCCTGAGCCTGCCGACTTGCCACATAGGCCCGAACATCCGCCCGCCGAATTTCCGTTACTTTCCTACCGCCGAAGTGGGGTTGCAAACGCTGCAACGAATACTGATCCCGCTGCTTACTACGATGCTGCGACCCCGCCAGATAGATACCTATCACGTCCTCGAAAACCATCGACCCAGCCTTTTTCTTTGTAGTGGTATGCGACGATTCTAACGAGGACAAAACTAATCCCCGAGTGACATAAGCCCGTAAAGCTTGAGCTATTCTAATGGCGAACAATTCACAAAAACCCAGATATGCCGCCCAAACAAGATGAATGGTGGAAGCTACGAAAAGAAGGCAACAAACCACCGAGCCCACACTACAACCCAAAGCAATACCGCAAGGACCGTAGCACCCCAAACGAGCCGAAGGAACAGGACACGAACACAAAAGACGCCTCTCTGAAACCCTCGCCAATCGGCCACATCTTGCTGTGGGCCGCGATACTCTGTGCCGTCTACACAGCAGTCAAGTACCTGACTCGATAGATACAGGTTGAACTGGCCCCACGAACCTTGGCCCTGTAGCAAACCAAAACGAGCCATTCTTTGCGCTGATGTGGGCCACCAGATCATCAAGACCTGCAACACCTTGCAGGTAATGCAAAACAGGAAGCGTGGCGTCATACATCGAAGGGCAATCCACCCAAGTTCCCCACGTCTGCCGCTCCGGCACAACGATGCCCCGCGATGTCCAATACCGTTTGTCGTTCAGATCGCGCCCTGAAACATCCTTGCTGATGTACTTGGAAATGTAAGCCGCCAGGCGATGCGATTCCCACCGCTTGCCATTGTTTCGCTGCGAGTCAGAGCGCCCCGGATTCGATACAAAACAGTAACCGTTGCCCCTACCACCAACCACGCGCAACCACACGGCAATAATCAAACGCTTGGCTACCTTACCCTGACATGCCACATGCAAATGCCACGCGCCCCGTTTCTGACGCTCTGGCACCGCGACATAGGGAAACTCGCCATGCAACCGCATACGCCTGAAGAACTCTTTGCAGAGCGGGTAAAACCGCTCCATGTCCTGAATATTCTCCCGCGTGCTAAGCGTGATCATCTGATCCGCACCCACTTGCTTACAACGAACACGAATCTGCTGCACGGCCCGACGCACAGCGATCTCCTCATTGCGCTCACGATGCTCCGACTCACCGCGAACCGTCTTTAGCTCATGAGCCCTTAGACGCGCATCGTTGATGCGATGCCATGCAGCAGTCGGGAAGCCGTTGATTTCCACCTGGCCGTTGCTGAAGTGCCGAACGCGAACAGCGATGCCCTCCGAATAGACCTTTCCATCCGGGCGCTGTTCGCCTACCATTGCGTTGTCCATAGCGAGTCTCTATCAAGGTTAAGTTATGGATCACCGCCCGGAACGATTGCCGTCGTTGCCGGGCTTTTTCATTGCCTGCGTTACGCCGCCACGTACTGCTATTTCTTAAATGTTATTGATACAAGTAGGGCTCGCTTCGCTCGCCCCGGCCCGCCCCGTGCGCCGCGTGGCGGCGCATCGGAGCGGCTCGCACCGGAAGGCACTCAGGACGCGCCACAAGCCCCATAGGCGGCCCGAAATCTTCCAGGCATAGAAGCACCCCCAAGACCTGCTTTCAGAGAGGGCGGGCCCGCCTGTGGACCTGCGCCTTGCGATCCCCGCCCGCAGTGCAACCCGCTACTCGGTCCCGCCAGCCTCGCTGGGCCGCTCGACAACCGCCACGAGGGCAATCCGTTCTCGGTTCTCCGGCCCTTGGCACCAGCGCGGACACTCCTAACGCTAGACGCCCGACCCTCTCGAGGGCGTACCCGACGAAGGCGCGGCCGCGGCAGTCCTATCTCCGCCATCCGTCGCACCTACCGGCGTGACAGCCGTGGCCACCGGCTCCCGATACGGATCAAACGGCGGATTGGCCAGCCACGTACGGCATTGCACGTCATCAAGCCCAGCATCCGTACCTTGCTGGTTATAGCACTTGCACCGCACCTTATTGCACGCGCCACCAATGACCATGGGCATTACCTTCACCTGGCGCATTTCGGCATACGCAGGAGCCGACTCGGGATGTCCCGGCACGGTAGGCATGAACGCCGCAACATAATCCGCGCCCTCGACAGAGCCCACCAGCGACCGCCCCGAAGGCGACGGTGCCGCAGACTTGACCGGCACCACAGGCACGCTCCCGTCCGCCTGTGTCTCGACCTTTTGTGACGACTGTTGTGGCGACACCTTGCTTGAAATCATGCCGTACACACGCCACCCCAAAAACAGCGCCAGCACCACGCACAGACCCAACACCATCATGAGCGGCGGAACCGAATACTTCCGCTTGATGTGCAAACTCGATGACTTGTACAGGCCGAAACTCGATTTCGGCAGGGTCCATTTCTTCTTGATCGGCGCAGTCTGAAACCGCTCGGGCTCACCACACTCCGGCCACTCGTAATACCAGCGCCCCAGCAAGCCAACATCACGCAGATGGATATGCCGACCAACGAGCTTGCGGATATGCGTATCCAAGAACGTTGGGTTCTGCGTCATCAGCAGGAACGTCACGCCAGTGTGCCGCACGGTCTCAAACGCCGCCACATGATCCGGCACCTTAGAAGAGGGCGCACGCACGCGGAAAATGCGTTGCGCTTCGTCCAGGACAATCAGCGCATTCTCGGGAAACGTGAAGTAGGGGAGTTCGTTCTTGTCCGGGTCTTCCGGATCAACCCGCATTTCGGTCCAATCCTTGACCGAAGGGGTAGGGATGTAGGGCAGCTTGAGTTCAGGGATACCTAGCTGAAAGACGGGACGCCCTTTTTCCACCGCCTCGCGAATCATATCCACCGCCAGCGCAGTTTTGCCACCGCCCGGTGTCGCGGTAATCAGCGTGATCGGATGGGTTGCGCTCATGTCACCCGCCCCAAACGCTTCACCACGATCATGGAGACCCCCGCAGTGATCCCGCCCGCAATGACCGAAAACGCCGTGAACATCCCGCCCCGAGCACAAAGCGCCAATGCCACCGCAGGCATACCACCAAGCGAAGACTTCGCAGCCGACAGCGCAGACGACACCGCAGCATCAAGCCCCGCATAGGTAATCAGACCAATACCAATCGCCACAAGAGCTTGACGAACAAGCGGCCCAATCAACCCCATCAGAAAGCCAGCCAAGCTCCCCATCATTCACCCCCTCTATTGCCCACCCCCAACGCAATCAGCACAGCCGCCACCCATGCAAACGCGATCACCACGGGCCGCGCACCATCCGCAAAATCACACGCTGGCCTGTAGGAAAAAACCGCCGAGCCGCCACCACCATGCAACGGCACCACAACATCGGCAGGACACGCCATGGAATCCGGACCCCAACCAGAATCTGGCGTAATAGAGATTGTCTTGGATGACTGCTGAAGATCGGGACCCTGGGGGATATCGCCGCTTGTCATGCACCCTAACCGCGTCGGATTACCAACACACGGGTCATCCTGTTTCACTGGCGCTACCGCGACACCAGACGCATCCGTTGCAGGATTACCGTTCGCGTCTACCTGCTGTCTCGCAAGTTGCAAATCCGCAGTCTTCCCATCCGCAGCAGGCGTGACATAAGCCATGTCCACCATCGAGCGACCCGTAACCGGATCAATGTAAGGCGCACCCAGCGTAATACCCTGACGTGCCGTATTAACCGTTGGCGACACCCCGAGAAACACGCCATCCTTCGCCAGATTGTTAAGCACCGCATCAGGAATCGTCGCTGGGTCCACCTTCGCCCAGTCCGCATCCGTGCTGGGCTGCGACGTCGGCGCACTGACGCAAGCAGTTCCACTATCGGTAGTACCAGGAGGGCAACCCGTAGCCTTCGTGAAAACCGCAATCGTCTTTCGCACCCCAGGCTGATTCGCCGTCAAAGCCGACGCCCACCACGTAGTCCCAGTCTGCAGAGTAATCTGCACATCGGTGATACCAGTCCAACCCGCATAGTTGCCGCAAGCCGTAGCCATCGCGACAGAGATCGGACCCGGCCCACCACCACCAGTACAGGTGTAGTTATACCCGCCACCCCACTGAGAAGCGGGTTGCCCTGGCGTCGTTGTCTGCCAGTGGTCCGATGCCCACTGAATGCCGTAGCCGAGCAACCACGACACCGCGACCGATGCAGCTAGACCCGCAGGATTGATGCGCAGCGCATTGACAGCAATCTGGCCAGCATTAGCGGCAAGCCGCCATGTCGCAGGCACCGTCACAGCTTTGCCTGCCACCTGCGTAGTCAACGCCGAGTTAAAGGCCGCACCCGACCAAGACGTGGCCGACGCGGTAGTCACGAAACCCGATGCACTCGACGCTGATGCCGCAACCGTTGAAGGCGTCACCAACGGAATAGACGCAGCGCTAGCCATCGAAGAGCCGAGCATCACGACCAGGGCGAGAAGCCCTGCAAGCAAGACACCGTACAGACAAATCAGCATCACGCGCCCGGCAGTAATGCCGAGCCGCAGCCAATCGAACCCGCACCCGCGCGTCATCTTGACACCATCAAAATGACTACTGCCGGCATCACCGGCAGCAAGAACCCAGCCCAAAGCCAGAAATCCGTAGCAAGCATCACAACCCCCTACGCAGATACACAACTCCCCACGCCAGAAACATCGCCGCCACCACGCCCCAGCCAACCGTCATGCCGTCCATGAAGTTCGCAGCCGGATCACACGGCGGAAACTGAATCACAGGGACCGCCGCATCGGCGAGCATCGCCACATCCCCAGTGCTTGAAATCTGATAGCGCCGCAGCACCCACGCCCCCGACACTTTCACAAATGCCGAGAGGTACGACGTACCTCCCGGAACCTGAGACGGGGCCGCCGCGCTGTAGTACGCGTCAGCCGCAGCACCTTGGTTGAGGTAGCAGGTGCCACCCACCAGCGCCCCGTCCAGCATCACAGCGCCCGACGCATCAGCTTGAACGCCCAGATCGCGACGATGGCGGTGATCACCAGACCCGCAACCGTCACGCCGTCAGCCTGGGCTTGCGTGATCGACGTAGTGATAGCAGCAGGAACGTCCGCCATGGCGGAACCAGCCGCAGCCATCGAGATTGCGCCGAGCGCAGCCATCTTTGCCTTCTTACCGAACTTGAACATGATTTCTCCTATAGGGAGGTTGAGAAAACCAGGGCGACTGTTCGGATCGCCCTGGCAGTGAAAAACCAGCTTGCAGACGTTGGAAGTTGTCCATGCTGTGGACGGTCCTGCGGAACGTGTGGACAGGCCATGGACAGTGCATGGACAACCAAACGACCGGTTGCCCACACACTGCCCACAACCTGCCCACACTCCGACCACAGCAGCCCTCAATACGCCGGCCAACAACATCACGACCTGCATTGCATAGATCGCTTTATCAATCAAATGCCTGCCCCCAAAGTTCGCCCGCATCATTCCCATTCCTCTGTGTCATCGAGCACCACGATGTGACTGTTGTCCACGCGACTCGAATCACCGTCCACGTATCGCACACCGAGAAGGTTATCGGTGTACCGAAGCCACATTTCTTGCACGGCGTACTCGTCTTCGTCGATGAACTCGACGTGACTGTTGTCCACCCGATTCGGATCACCGTCCACGTACTGCACACCAAGAAGCTCATCCACCTCAGCAAGCACAGCGTCATCCCCATCAACGCCGTCACCCTCTGCCTGTTCTTCCTCTTCCTCGCGCTCCTCTACGCTTGCCACAACGACATCACGCTCTGACTCCAGATCTTCGGCAGCAAACTCCGCCCGAAGCCTCATGTCCTCGCGCTCACCGATCCGGTCAGAGATCATCATCTGTCGATCGAACAGATCAACCTCAAGCGATGACGCCGACGGCAACAGATCACCGGTCTCAACTTCAGTAAGCACGCCCTCGATGTACTCATAGGCCGATTCAAGCGAGGAGAGGGCGACATCGCACTCAACAACGACACGCTGCTTTTCCGAGATAAGTGAGTCGTAGTGATCCCGCGCTTCGTCAGCCGATGCAAACACGATCACCCCCTAAGAGCGGCGCGATACTTCGCGTAGAGAGCTTGGGAATGCGCACGACGATCACGCTCGACCGCCGCACGCTCAGAGAAGAGAGAAAGGAGCCAGCGCATTACGCAGCCTCCTGGATTGCCAGCGACCCCCACTGATCCGCCATCGCCCTGGCAATGCCCGAGAATGTCCGCGACCGTTCTTTCCACCGATCCGGCCCCGGAGCCATGCGATGCACCCGGTTTTCACGACCATCAACGACGTTCGTAGAAACCAGCTTCGGAAGACCCTTTAGCCAGAGACATGTGGCTTTCGTTTCCCCATGACCGAACTGCCACGGCTGAATGACCTGATCCGGCTTGCGAATCCGGCTCGAGATAATCGAGACCGGGTTCTCCAGGGCAACGCGCGGAATCGGGGCGTCCAAAAGCAAACGAACGAATTCCAACGCCTCGCGCTGCTCAACCACCTTGTCCTTGAACCAGCGAGCCCCGCTAACGGCCAAGTGAGTGCAGGGCGGATGCGCAATCATCAAATCCCAGCCCAACCCCAACACGTCACGCACGTCACGCTGGTAGTGCTGTCCCGGAATCTCTGTTGGCAGCACATCACAGGACCACGCGTCATGGCCCAATGCCGCAAATGCCTGGCGCACCGTCGCCGAGTACTCACACGCAACAAGAACTCGCATCACTCCACCTCCCCGCGCAAAGCTGGATGCTCCGACACACCCAACGTCCACCGCGAGCCACAGACCGGACACACAAAGCAGTGTTCTTCACTGTCTAGAAAACGCGCTTCGTCATCCTGCGTGAAACAGTCCTGGCACTCGCGATACATGACTGACCCCGTAAACGAAAAATTGGCCGTCTTTCCGGCCTGCCACCCGCAATTCATCGCTGCGAGACACGAGGGGTTTTCTTACGCCGCCGCCGATGCCGGAGCCTTGCCGTTTGCCGCCGGACGACCGAACGGCACCAGCGCCACCACGCGGAAATCGAGATTGCCGTTGCCGTCAGCGAACGGCACGAGTTCCGTGATGTATTCACCCGGCTGGGTGTTTTTCATGTGCTCGGGCACCTTCAGTCGCGCCACGAACACGTCTTCAACCATCTTGCCGTCCTCTTCGCGAGCGGACGTGATCAGCATTTGCGCCGAGTAGGTAGTTCCCGACTTGCCATCGAACGACCAGTCCTTACGGTTGATCACAAAAATTTGTGCCTTGAATTTCATGAGATACCCCTCGTTACAGATCGACGCCCGGACCCACCGGGCTTTGGTTTACGAGCCGTGCATTACGGCCTACACTTCGTCGCATCACAAGTTGCGATCAACGCAAACTGTGATGTATCTAATGATGTACACCGCAACTTGCGGTGTCAAGGACGAAACCAATGCGCTCGATTGATCTTTTCAATGAATACGTGGAAAAACATAGCCAAAGGGCTATGTACGAATTCTTGGGCGTGAGTCAGACCACCGTGAGCGAATGGAAGCGACGAGGTGGAATGACCGCGGCCGCCACCGTGCAAATCGGTGTGGAGCTTGGCTATGACGTAGACCTATGCACGCAGATCGCGCTGATCGAAGCCGAGCGTAGCGAGCGCGGCAAGAAATCGCTGTGGGAGATTTTTGCGAAGCGAGCCGGAGCAACTGCAATGGTTGCCCTGGCTGTTGGCACTGCGGGAGTTGCTACAGAACTAAAAGCACAAGAAGTGGCGCGCCCGGCTGGGATCGAACCAGCAACCCCTGCCTTCGGAGGGCAGGATTTTCAGTTTCACGCGGTTACTCGACGCCCCATTTATCACTCTAACTAGCTGAAATTATGGGTATATTCAGATCTTATAGTTTCATGAAGTTTCGGATAGAATTTCCGTACTGTTTCCGTACGGATCTTTCATGGCAAACCCCATTGAATCGAAGACCGCCCGCGACCGGCTGAAGCCCCGGAGAGAGCCCTATTGGGCGCGGGTTGAAGCCGGGCTGTTTGTCGGGTACCGGAAGGCTGAGCAGGGCGAAGGGACCTGGATCGCCCGCCGACGCACCGAGGAAGGAAAGCAGGTCTACCGCGCCCTGGGAACCTTCACGGACTATGACGACGCGGCCAAAGCCACCCGGAGATGGGCGGAATCCATTGATGCTGGCGTCTCGCACAAGGGAATGACCGTCGCACAGGCCTGCGAGCACTATGTGACCGACCTTGGAATGCGCAAGGGCACGGGTAGCAAGAAGGACGCGGAGGGCCGGTTCAGGCGTCTCATCTATGGAAAGAAGATCGGCGGGATTGATCTGTCCGCGCTCAAGACCTCGCACATCAAGTCTTGGTTGGCGGCACAGATCGAATCCGATGAGGAAGACGCCGAAGACGAGGACGATCTGCGCCGGGCAAAGGACAGCGCCAACCGCAACCTAGCGTCGCTGAAGGCGGCGCTGAATCTGGCACTGAATGACCGACTTGTGGCAACTGACGCTGGCTGGAAAACTGTCTCCAAATTCGGGGACGTGGGCCGTAGGCGCGAGCGCTTCTTGCCGGCGGAGCAGCGGGTGAAACTCCTCAAGGCCTGTCCCGAAGACCTTTCGCACCTCGTGTCCGCCATGTTGCTAACCGCCGCGCGGCCAGGCGAATTGGCGAGTGCAGCCGTGCAGCACTTCAACTGGGAACAGGGCACTCTGGCCCTGGAGGGAAAAACAGGCTATCGCATTGTCACGCTGTCATCGAGCGCGATGACGTTCTTTGCCGAGCGTGCTCGGGGGAAGATCGGTAACGCGCCGCTGCTGGCGAACGCATACGGTCAGCGCTGGAACAAGGATCTGTGGAAGAAACCGTTCAAGGCCGCCGTCAAGGCCGCACAGCTCCCGCCGGATGTCGTCATGTACTCGCTGAGACATACTGCCATCTCGGAAATGATCGCTGGAGGCATGGACAGCTTTGTGGTTGCGCGTCTCGCCGGTACTTCGACGGAAATGATCGACAAGCACTATGGTCACCTTCGGCATGACCGCACTCGCGCGAAACTTGATGCCGTCGCCCTTCTCTAGCGGCCTGGCGGATAAGGCGAGCCTGCCGGAGTGTGAGGAGAGCTGTGAATAGGTGAGCGTGCCAGAACAGCGCGCATTCCGTGGGACCCGGCCTTGCGCCGGGTTTTTTGTTGCCCGCCGCCTCGACACTCCAGTCCGCCCATTCTCTGGGGGCCATGGGGGCGACTGCCAGCCAGGCCGACAAACCTGCGGGTTTCAGGCTCCGGGGCCCGGCCCCCACGCCACTTTCGCTCGCGGGCCCGATGGGCCGAGACGTGCAAGCCGAGGTCTGTGACTGAGGGGTTGCGGAATGTGACCAAAAGATCGCGAAATCCGGCCGCAGGCGACGCTATGCGATTGTGCGTACCGTGGAGGCACGTTCAACCACCTGGAGAGACTCCATATGACAAAAGTCGCCATCCGCACCGCGCTCCCTGAGCACGGCTATGTCCGCGAGCGCGACCTTCTCGCCTCAGTCCTTCCTATCAGCAAAGCGACCCTGTGGCGCTGGGTGAAGGCAGGAACCTTCCCGCCACCGGTGAAGCTGTCCTCACGGGTGACTGCATGGCAAGTGGAAGCCGTGCGAGCTTGGCTGGCCAATCCGATCGCTGCCACCTCGTAAAGCAAATGGAAGCGCCCGACAGATAGGCCGGGCGTCAATTTCAGCTCTAAAGGTTGTTACATGAACAACGCCAATAAAGTGATCGAGTCCATCTTCACGCGGGGATTGAAGGAGTCGATTCCTGACAAGACCTGGTTCCGAGCCAATCCGCGGCGCAAGTACCGGCTGCGTCGGGCGGATGCTTCGGAGCGCGCTATCTGGACGGACAGCACGCACATGCTTATTACCCGTCGCCGCTCGGGGAAACTGGAATACCGCGAACGTCGCGGCATCGGTCAGGACGGCTGCGACGGCGCAATGTTTGACGCTTTGATGAAAGCTGCCGACGACCGTGTTCTGCAAAAGGTGGAAGATGGCCTGCGTGAAGGATTTATTGCGCTGACTCTGAACGAGATGCGTGCCCTCGGTTTGTACGATGGGGACCAGCAAGAGGGCACAGCATGAACATCCAACACGCTACTGCAAAGATTGGCGACGTCCTGGCGCGTGGTGAGGTGGTCACGGTTATCCGCGCTGAACGCCCTACTAACAAGCGGTTCCTGCGTGGCTCCGACGGCTCTATTGAAAAGGCGCCCACGTTGCTCGCTGCAGAATTTCGCGCGGCAATGCACTACGTTCCCGATGCAGCCACGATGGCCGACCTTCTGACGAAGGTGTCGGAAGATCCTTGTGCGGCAATTATTAACAGCGGCTTTCTGGGCGTCGAGCTCGGTGAGCCGTTCACCATTCTTGCGGAATCGGATATTGAGCGCCGATTTGGGGTGAAAGGCCGCGACGAAACACAGGGCATTCATCGCCTGCAGGACGGCACAAAGGTGCTTGGTCGCCTCAAAGAGAATTGCGTGCCATCGGCGTGGATCCTGCTGGATCGTGATACGGACGAGCACACACCGCCCGAGCTGGCCGCGCTGGATCGCGCGGCGTGGCTCAAGCGGGTGAATGACCTGCTGCCAGGCGTCGACGGCTGCGACTATGTTTTCGCAAATTCCGCTTCGCGTCGCGTGGTGTGCGACGGCCGACCGGTGGGCGGAGGAAACGGACACACCTGGGTTAGGGTGGCGAATCCCACTGACGTGCCGCGACTGCGGACGGGTCTGATCGGTCGTGCGTGGGAGCGCCGGTTGGCGTGGGCGAAGCCCCGTCGCAACAAGCACGGCGATATCGTCGGCCAGTCCCCCGCGACAATCCTTGACATCAGTGTGTGGAACGTCGGTCGCATCGTATTTTGCGGCAAGCCCACGGTCGAAGGGGATGGACTCGCAGTCGAGCCGCAGACCATCGAAGTCGAGTCTGGACCGTTTAGCTCGACTCTCGACACGAGCCGCATCGAGTTGCCGTCGCCTGGGGAGGCGACCAAGCTGGCGAAGTCGGCTGGCTTCAATATTTGCTACCGTGGTAACGGCAGCAGCATGATTGCCGACGCGTACGACCTGACCTCGCAGACGGAAATTGAGGTCAAGGGGCGCGGTCTGATGACCGTCGGGCAAGCGGCCGAACTCCTGCCCCAAGGCGGCAGGCTGCGCTGCCAGGCACCGTTTCGTGATTCCTCGTCTTGGGCTGCATTTCTGTGTAAAGGGAATGAGGGCCGGCTGTATGTGTACGACTCAGCCACTGAGACCAAACACTGGCTGAGCGACTACGACTGGGCGGTGATGGGATTTGAGTCGCTGCCCGAACCGACGCCTGAACAGGAGGTGCTGGCCGCCGAGATCGCGGCGCGAAATGCCGAGAAAGCGGAGATCTCGCAGCCCTACGGTAACGGAAGCTTTTCCCGTTCGGCAAGCGGCGTGTTCTGGATTGGCGCCGACGAGGAGGGAAATCTGAAGAACCCACTGTTTCTGTGCAGCCTGCTGCGAATCGTGGCCGTAACCTGCGATGAGAAGAGTGGAGAATGGGGCCGCCTGCTGGAGTGGCGTGACCGTGCCGGTGTGCTGCACCGCTGGGCAATGCCGATGGAACTGCTGCAAGGCGACGCGGCAGACATGCGCAGGGAGTTGGCTCGTGGGGGACTGGAGATCGCTACTGGCCGTGGGGCACGCGATATGCTGTCGACCTACCTGCAAGCATGGAAGATCGATACACGCGCGAAATGCGTGTCTCGCCTTGGCTGGCATGACATGACCTATGTAACGCGTGATGAAGCCATCGGGGACGCTGGCAAGGAAGCAGTGGTCTTCCAGAACGCCAGCGCCATTGAGCCCGCCCTGTCGCAGTCCGGCACGGCGGAGGAGTGGCGAGCGGCTGTCGCAGCGCCAGCGAATGGCAACACGCGCATCATGCTTGCCTTGTGTATAGCGCTTGCAGCCCCTTTGGCGAAGCTGGCTAACATCGACTCTGGCGGCTTCCACCTCCGCGGGAATTCTTCCTGCGGGAAGACAACGCTGCTGGGCATTGCAGCTTCTGTGTGGGGTGAGCCGGGCGCGTACATGCACACCTGGCGCGCGACTGCGAACGCCATGGAGGGGCTGGCGGCATCGCACAACGATGGACTCTTGATTCTCGACGAGATGGGGCAGGTTGACCCGGCTGAAGCTGGCGAAATCGCCTACATGCTGGCGAACGGCCAGGGAAAGTCGCGCGCAACCCGTACTGGCGTCACCCGACCGTCTGCACAGTGGCGGCTCATGTTTCTGTCGTCGGGGGAGTTGGGCTTGTCTGCACACATGGCGCAAGGGGGCAAGCTCGCCAAGGCTGGTCAAGAAGTCCGCCTGGCTGACATCGAGGCGGATGCCGGTGCGGGGATGGGAGCGTTTGAACAACTGCACGACCACACCACGCCAGCTGAGTTCGCCCACGCCTTGAAGGATGGCGCAGCGCGCTTCTACGGCACTGTCGGTTTCGAATGGTTGCGGCACATCGTGGCCGACCGTGCCAAGTTGGCGGATGTTCTGCGCCGGCAAATGGAACTCTTCTGCAAAGTCTGGGTGTCCGCAGGAACTTCAGGGCAAGTGCAGCGCGTGGTGCGGCGCTTTGTTTTGGTGGCGGCTGCTGGCGAACTTGCGACCAGCTACGGGTTGACGGGCTGGGAGACGGGCGAGGCAGAACGCGCAGTCCGGGCTTGTTTTGATGCATGGTTTGAAGGGTTCGGTGGGGCTGGGAATCGGGAGGAACGCGCGCTATTAAGCCAAGTGAAAGCGTTCATTGAAGCAAACGGCGCCAGTCGCTTTCAACCCTTTCGTACGTCAGAGGTCGAATGTGAAGAGACGTGGGGTGGATCGCCGAACGATACCCGCATCATCAACCGCGTAGGCTTTGTGCGCATTGGCGCGGGCGATCTTCGGGAGTACATCGTGCTGCCCGAGTCGTTCAAGAATGACATCTGCAAGGGCTTCGATCCAAAGATGGCGACCCGCACGCTAATGGAGAACGGCTGGCTGAAGCCAGATAGCGACGGCAAGCCTCAGCGGAAGGAACGTCTTCCGGGGTTGAATCGGGCGCGCTGCTACGTTCTCACTCCGCGTATGGATTAGCGACTATAAAGGCTGGCCCACGAGGCGCCCACGTTCCGAGCTGCTGCGGGGGCCAGCCTGAGAGTGCAGACCTATTGCCGGTACGGCATTGCGGGTGATGGTCCCTGCGGCCCATATGTCCTACCGTGGAAATAGGCTGCACCCCAACACACCGAGGAGGAAAGAGGACTTGACGGGCGGAGTTCGACTGCGGATTCAACCGGTCGAGGTGGTGCAATCTCAGCGCGGCTTCCGAAGTCAAATGGGCAAACAGTTTGCCTGTAACTGCAAGCTGTTATGGAGGACATTTATCTTGTCCATCGTAAATTGTCCGGTGTGCCAGCACTTGTCTTGAGGGGAGAGCATCCCAATCTCAGGGAGCCGTGGGGCTGACGCTCGTCATTTCGGCGGCGCGGCACATGCGGACACTCAAATAAGAGGTAAAAAAAATGTCAAGCAGAGCAATGGGTCTTTCACGCGCGTGCATCAAAACGCTCGCCGCCGTCGAAGCAGATCCTAACCGGTCGAACCAGCACGAGTTCAACGGAGTTGCCGCACTGAAGGCTATCTTTGGGTTGGAGAAGGTAGAGCAGCCGGCGATATTCTCCATCCGTGGCGAAAACGTAACGACACAGGCGAGCGTCACTTGGTACGATGCTCGTCTCGAGCATCCGACGCGAACGGAGCATCGGCTGTACTTTCAGACGAACCCGGTGATGGAGCACGCTCAGGCGGGCGACAATGTCGTTATCGGCTTCGATAGCCAGCGTCGACTAAACCTCATTCTGTTGCCTCGAAACTCGGAGCCTAATGCTCCGGTTGTCGATGCATGGACGCCGGTAGTCGACGACTAGCCCTTCTGTTCTATTACTGAGGGGCCGCACCAGCCTGGTGCTACTTGCTGCTACTGTCGCCCTATACGTAGCAGGCCAGCTTCCCGGCGGCCCCCCGAGGAAGTTGTACCTTCGGCTGCCGGCTGGTCGCCTGGACTGCTCCTTCGTGGCATACCGTCCGATACATCGCGCCACCAAGAGTCATTACGGCTCGGTAGACTGGCGATCCCAGACGCCTCTCACAAAATGCTTCCTCGCTCGAGTCTAGCCGCCCGCCGCTGCTTCCATTTCCTTCAGACATGGCTCCTCGGGCAGCGCCCGACTGAACGCGCCGGCCGAGTTGGTCGACTGGCTGTCGTATAGCGGGAAGCAACGGAGCGAACTGTGCGGCGTGTTGCACGAACCGCTGCAGGCGCGCCACTCGCACAGCAACGCGCAACTCTTCAGTCCAGTCCCCTTTCGCACGTCAATTGCATCTACCGGCCCCCTTGCGCACACTGTATATTTATACAGCATATGGAGCAGAAAGAAGCCTCTGCCCGGCAGTCCGTCTCGGCAGCGATTTTCCATCTTGAAGTCGGGAAATGGGTAGTACTAGACCCTGGGCCTGTTTGGGGGCATAATGTCCGCCAAGATTCCCAAATGGGCTAGCGACAGAACATGCGTAGGATAGGGAGCAAGACATGGGCGATCCTATAGAGATCGAGGCGATCCTCTCGGAGGCGCGAAAAAACTGGACGCAGAAGGAACTGGCCGACTTACTCGGCGTGGATGCAAAAACTGTTTCGCGTTGGGAAACGGGCAAAATCTTGGCTCCCCGGATGGTCGGCTTGGCTATTCGTGAGCTGATGCGCAAGGATATAGACCTTCCGAAGAGCCCTATTCCGCCGTCCGTCAGCGGCGGGGACTTCACCTTTATCGATCTGTTCGCTGGGATCGGCGGCATCCGCCTCGGCTTTCAGCGGCAAGGCGGCAAATGCGTGTTCACGAGCGAATGGAACACCTTTTCGCAGAAAACGTATGTTGCGAACTTCGGTGATGAGCACGAGGTCAATGGCGACATCACTAAAATCGAAGCCTCCGAGGTTCCTGATCATGATGTGCTACTCGCTGGCTTTCCTTGTCAGCCCTTCAGCATCGCGGGGGTCTCGAAGAAAAACTCCTTAGGCCGAGCCCACGGGTTCGCATGCGATACGCAAGGGACGTTGTTCTTTGACGTTGCGCGCATTCTTGAAGAAAAACGGCCGAAGGCTTTTTTGCTCGAAAACGTCAAGAACCTCGTCTCACACGACAAAGGCCGGACGTTCAGTGTCATCATGCGCACGCTTCGAGAAGAGCTTGGCTATCAGATCGAGGCGCGCGTCATCGACGCCAAGAGATTCGTTCCTCAGCATCGCGAACGAATCGTTATTGTCGGTTTTAGGGAGGATGTAGGGTTCAGTTTCGACGATCTAGACCTCCCCGATGAAGGTCCGCGGCTCGCCTCAATCCTGCACCCCGAGGATGGGAGCGAGTCGGCGGAGGCACCGTTCACAGCGGGCCCCAAGGCTAAGGTCTCTGATAAATATGTTCTGTCGGACAAGCTGTGGGCCTACCTGAGGGCTTACGCGGACAAGCACAAAGCCGCTGGAAACGGTTTTGGCTTCGGCCTTGTTACCCCTGACATGGTCGCAAGGACACTTTCGGCCCGCTACCACAAGGATGGGTCAGAAATCCTTGTGTCGCGCGGAAAGAAGAACCCACGTCGACTTACGCCGCGTGAGTGTGCACGGCTAATGGGCTTCCCTGAAGACTGGAAAATTCCGGTTTCGGATACTCAGGCCTATCGTCAGTTCGGCAATGCCGTCGCCGTACCCGTGTTCGAAGCCGTCGCCGCGCTGATGAAGCCGCGCGTCATGGCCTTGGCCGAGAAAGACGCCGGTAGGCCCCGCCTGTTCGCAGCCTGACGTGGCAGACGTCGTCCCGCCGGAGATCCGCAGCCGCATGATGTCCGGCATCCGCGGGAAAGACACAAAGCCCGAACTGGCACTGCGCAAAGGCCTACATCGCCTAGGGCTTCGTTACTCGCTTCGCCGCGACACATTGCCCGGAAAACCCGATATTGTCTTTCGGGGACGACGGACGGTGGTTTTTTTTCACGGTTGTTTCTGGCATGGGCACGTGGGCTGTCCGCTTTTCAAGATTCCCAGCACCAGGCCGGAGTTCTGGACGGCCAAGATCGAAGGCAACCGCGCAAGGGACGACCGCGTCGTCTCCGATCTTCTTGCCGCAGGTTGGCGTGTTGCAATCGTCCGCGAATGCGCGATTAGGGGGCGCAGAAAAAGACCTGTCGAGGCCGTCTGTGAAGATTTGGCTGAATGGATAAGGTCGAGCGAGGGAAAATGGGTGGAAATTGCCGCTGTGGATCATTTTTCGGTTGTCGCGTAGCATGTCCACCACATAGCGAACAATTCAGGACAAATGCCGGAACAATTGGACATCTTTTCGGAAAAGGAGTCGAACCTTCCGGTTTCTGCTTTCATCGACAGCTCGGAAGCGATTTTTGTCAAAAAGCTATCTCTAAATGATCGCGATTGGTCGCGACTACCGAACAAGCACCAAGCTGGGGTCTATGTTCCGCCTTCTGAGCGTGACAGCGGCTTTTTCCCACCGCTAGTAACCAAGCGGCGCGAAAAACCGGATGCCGACGAGATACGGGAAACATTCTTCGAAATTGAATGGATCGGCATCAATGTCAAGAAGCAGGCCAGACTCGCTCACTACACAAGCAAGAGAGCTGAGACACATTTGACGAGACTCCCAAAGGCGGCGTTCTGCGATTTGGCTCCTGCCTCTTTCTTGGTCATTGGGAGGCGGGGTGCCGACGCATACAGGGCTGTCACAATCGACTCCGAGAGCGACGATTGCGATTTGCTCGGTGACCTCCTCTCGCTGCCTCCAGACTTTCGTTCCGGGGTTTTCGCACTGGAAGCCCTGCGCCGTAAGCGCGAAGAGAAGGAGCTCACGTTCATAGAGGAAGTAGTAAAGGCGTTCTTCGCTGGGACCATCGACACGCTCGCGGCCAAGTATGCTTCCATGCCGGCGACCGCCGCGCTAGCCGCGACTGCGAGGGCTCGCTACATGGCCGACAATGGCCTTAAGAGTCTTGACCCCTACTCAATGGCCAGACCTGGCGATGCAATCCGTGCAATAAGCCGCGGAGTCGAATACGAGATCTTCAAAGAGTTCCAAATGAGAGCACGGGCGGTGTGCATAAGCAGCTTTCGTGA
>NZ_ANKP01000164.1:0-9699 GCF_000319775.1 Cupriavidus sp. HMR-1 | reverse complement strand
GGCCGCGATCGTGCTGGGCGCCGAAGGGCTCGGCAGCGTCGCGCCCGCCGCATTCGCAGGCAGCCTGATTGCCACCGCCTTCGCCTACGTGCTTGGCACACGGCGCCCGGGCGCGGCCAACCTGCTGCTCGCCGGCGTGGCCATCAATGCGATCTGCGCGGCCGTCGTTGGGTTCTTCACCTATCAGGCCAGCGACGTGCAACTGCGCAACCTGACGTTCTGGAACATGGGCAGCCTTGCTGGCGCGACGTGGTCAATCCTGGCGTGGCTGGTGCCGCTGGTAGCCGTGCTCTGCGCGCTGCTCATGCGTGACTGGCGCGCGATGAACGCGCTGCTGCTCGGCGAACGGGAAGCCCAGCACATCGGTTTCGACCTGAAGCAGCTCCGCCGCCGGCTGATCGTGCTTACCGCGCTGCTGGTAGGGCCCATCGTGGCCGTCACGGGGACGATTTCCTTCGTGGGACTGGTCGTGCCGCATCTGATCAGTCTGGCATTGGGCGCCGACCATCGCTGGCTGCTGCCGAACACACTGGCGGGCGGCGCCATCGCCTTGACGCTGGGTGACTGGATGGCACGCACGGTGGTGGTTCCGGCGGAACTGCCGATCGGCATCGTCACGAGCCTGGTGGGCGGGCCTTTCCTGCTCTGGATGCTGACACGCAAGAGAACCTGACGAGCTTAATGAACCTGACGAACCTGACATGCTGATTGCCCGCAATCTTTCATGCAGCCGCGGACGGCGGCAGATCCTGTCCGGTATCGACCTGAACCTGCCGGCCGGCGAGATGGTCGGCGTGCTCGGGGCCAACGGCGCCGGCAAGAGCACGCTGCTCGGCACGCTGGCAGGTGAACTGCCCGGCGACGACGCGGCGGTGTCGCTCGGCAACCGGGCATTGACGGACTGGCCCGTGGACGAACTGGCCCGTAGCCGTGCGGTGCTGCCGCAATCGCCCGGTCTGGGCTTCGACCTGGGCGTGACGGAGGTGGTGGCGATGGGCGGCTATCCGTTTCCAGAGATGGGCAAGCACGCGCTCGATACCCTGCTGGACCGCGCGCTGACGCTGGCCGATGTCGGGCATCTGGCCACGCGTTCGTACCAGAGCCTATCCGGCGGCGAACAGCAGCGCGTGCAGTTCGCCCGCGCGCTGGTGCAGGTGCTGGCCTGCCGCACGGCCGACAGCTACCGCGCGCT
Source organism: Cupriavidus sp. HMR-1 (assembly GCF_000319775.1). Lineage (NCBI taxonomy): Bacteria > Pseudomonadati > Pseudomonadota > Betaproteobacteria > Burkholderiales > Burkholderiaceae > Cupriavidus > Cupriavidus sp. HMR-1. The sequence goes on along the minus strand of NZ_ANKP01000164.1, from coordinate 8,507 downwards.
ACTGCTCGATGAACCGATTTCGAGTCTCGACCCCCGGCACCAGTTGCTGCTGCTCGGCACGGCGCGCAACCTGTGCCGTACCGACGCCCTGGCGGTGCTGGTCGTGCTCCACGACGTCAATCTGGCCGCCCGCTGGTGCGACAGGCTCGTGCTGCTGGCCGACGGCCGTACCGTGGCCAGCGGCACCCCCGCCGACGTGCTGACCCCGCCGAACCTCGCCACGGTGTACGGCATTCCGGCCACCGTCATGGAATCGCCAGTTCACCGGGGCGTGCCGATGGTGGTGTTTGGCTGATTCGACTGATTCGGCTGAACGGCTGAGCGGCGCCCATGGGGGAGGCACCTATGCGTACTTCCCGGTTATCCCTCCATCGACCACCAGCTCGGTGCCGGTAATGTAGGCCGCCGCATCCGATGCCAGGAACGCACAGGCGTGTGCCACGTCCCACGCGGTGCCCATCCGCTGCATCGGCACCTGTCTTGCACGCGCCGCGCGGGCGTCGTCGAGACTGTCCGCCGAGAACTGCTTCGCCACGGTATGGGCGATGCGCGGCGTGTCGATCAAACCCGGCACCACGCAATTCGCACGGATGCCGCTGCCCGCGTACTGCTGCGCGATCATCCGCGTGAACTGGATCAGCGCGGCCTTGCTGACGCTATACGACAGGTGCGGATAGCCGATATAGCGCAACCCCGCCACCGAGGAAACCGTGACGACGGCACCCCGGCCCCGCTCGACCATCGACGGCAGCACCTGCTGCGACGCCAGCAGCAGGCTTCGCACGTTCACGTTGTGGGCCGCATCGAAATCCCGCACATCGGTGTCCAGAACCCCGCCGGTCTTGCCGATGCCAACGTTGTGATGCAGCACATCGATGGGGCCGAAGTGTTCGCGCGCCTCCGCGAACAGGCGCGCGATCTCCGCCTCTTCCGCCACGTCGCCGACGAAAGTCTCCGCCGCGCCACCCTCGGCCCGAATCAGCGCCGTCGTCTCCGCGGCCGAGGCGGCGTCGCGGTCCACCACGCAGACGCGGGCGCCAAGCCGGGCATAGGTCACGCTGGCGGCGCGCCCGATGCTCCAGCCGGGGCCCGCCGATCCACCGCCCGCCACAAACACGGTGCAATCCGCCAGACTGAGCGGCAGCGCGTTCATGCGTGGTCTCCGTGCGGCGCGTTGCCGACATTGCCGACGTAGGGGATGGCCTCCTCGACCACGTCCCAGATATAGCGTCCCGACGGGCTCTGCTGCTCCTCGACGATATGGGCCACGAGCCCAGCCGCGCGAGAGATCACCGCGAACCCCCGCATCACCGCCGTCGGCACGCCAATCTCGCCGAGCAACGCGGCCACCGACCCCGTGGCATTGATCGTGATCGGGCGCCCCGCCACTTCATCAACCGCCGCCGACAGGCGCCTCAGGGCACCGATATGCGCGCCGGCCAGATCCGGCTCCGCATCGCCGAGTTCCAGCAGCTTGTACGCGCGCGGGTCCACCGGCTTGTGAAGGTGATGGCCGAAGCCCGGCACGGCCGCCCGCATTTCCTTGTAGTGGCGGGCGATGGCCAGTGCTTCGGCATCGGGGTCCCGCGCCGCCAGAATGCGGTCCAGCAACGTCGAGCAGTTCTCCATCGTGCCGACGAACGAACTGCCAACCGCCAGCAGGCCCGCCGACACGGCGCCTTGCAGGTTCTCCGGCGCGCTCATGTAGATCAGGCGCGTGGCGATGGCGCTTGGCGTCAGGCCGTGCTCCATCAGCACCACCAGCACCATGTCGGCGATACGCATGTCCACCGGGCGCGGGGTGCGGCCGAGGATCTGCATCAGCATGACTTCGGTGAAGGTCTTCTTGCCCAGCAGGTCGTCCACGAGATTCGCGTCGCGATAGTGCAGGCTGGTCAGCGTGTGGGTGCACAGCCGGGTCACCGGCTTGTCTTGTTGGCTCATGCTTGGTCTCCGGTTTGCAATGCCGTCAGCGCCTGGTCGCGCACGGTGTTCTTGAGTACCTTGCCGACGGTGGAGCGCGGCAGGCTGGTGTGGAAATGAATCTGCTTTGGCGTCTGCACCGGACCGAGCCGCTCGCGCACGAACGCGATCAGCTCGATGGCCTGCACCGCGCATCCTTCGCGCAATTGCACGGCCGCATGGACCGCTTCGCCCCATTTGTCGTCGGGCACGCCGAACACCGCGCATTCATGCACGGCCGGGTGCTGGCCCAGCGCGTTCTCCACGTCGATCGGGTAGACGTTGAAGCCGCCAGTGATCACCACTTCGCGCAGGCGGTCCTTCAGGTACAGGAAACCCTGCGCGTCCAACATGCCGCGATCCCCGGTATGCAACCAGCCGTCGACAATGGTCGCGGCGGTCAGGTCCGGACGGTTCCAGTAGCCGGTCATGACCAGGTCGCCGCGTGCCACCACTTCGCCCACCTCGCCACGGGGCAGCAGACGCCCGTCCGGGGACATGATCGCCACCTCGCTGAACCACGTGGCGCGCCCCACCGATGCCATGCGGCGCTCGTCAGCCAGATCGTCGGGGCCGATCACCGTCAGCAGTTGCGGCGCCTCGGTCTGGCCATATGTGGTGGCCACCACCGACCCGAAGAATTCGCGCGCCTGCTGGATCTTCTGCGGCGGCATCGGCGCGCCGCCGTAAATCAGGCGACGCAGTGCCGGGTAGTCGACGCGCGATGTGCCGGGCAGCGCCATCAGCATGTAGATCAGCGTGGGCGGCATAAAGCAGACCGTGCCGGCGCGGTCACGGAACGTGGCGCGCACCGCTTCTGCCCCGCTGCCTTCCATGATCACGTGACAACCGCCCTGCGCCAGGATCGGCATGACGTAGGTGGACGTGCCGTGCGTGATCGGCGCGGCCATCACATAGCGATCCGCCTCGGTGAAACCCCAGGCGTGGATCTGGTTGACGATATTGGTCATCCAGGCGCGATACGGCTGCATGACGCCCTTGGGCGCGCCCGTGGTCCCGCCTGTGAACTTGATGGCCTGCGTGGCGTCCCGGTTCAGGTCGAGCGCCGGGCGCGTGGCATCGGGATACCGGAGAACAACGGCGCTCAGCACGTCTGCGCTATCTGACGCATGACCCGTGTAGAGCCGCGTGCCCGGTGCGTCGCCCAGCAGCGCTTCGCAGGCGGCATCGAGTACCACGATGCTCGGCGTCGTGGCGTCGATGATGCGGCGCAACTCGGGCTGGGTGCTCTTCGGGTTCAGCGGTACCCAGATCTTGCCGCTGGCCAGCACCGCCAGCAGCGCCACGATGTGCTCGGCCGAGTTGCCGGCGCAGATACCCACGCGACTCTGCGGCGCGGGATCGAGCGTCATGAAATGCGTGGCCAGCGCCGCCACCTGGCCGGCCAGTTCGCGATAGCGCAGGCTGCCGCCGGGGGCGTCAATGGCGACGTTGTCGGGCCAGCGGTCGGCGGCCCGCCAGAACAGTTCGATCGGAAGCATGGGGGGTCCTTGGGAATCCTCAGTTGACACGCGCGCCTGATTGCTTGACCACGTCGTGCCAGCGCTTGATCTCGGACATCGTGAAGGTACGGAGTTGCTCGGGGGTACCCGGCTCGGGCGTGGCTGCCAGGTCGCGCATACGCTCGCGTACCTCGGATGCGTTGAGCGCCTTGTTCAGTGCCGTGTTGAGCTTGTCGATCACCGGCTTGGGCGTCCCCGTCGGCGCGGCGATGGCGAACCAGGACTGCACATCGAAGCCCGGGAGTCCGGATTCCGCCACCGTGGGCACGTCAGGCAGTTGCGGCATGCGCTGGGCGCTGGTGACCGCGATGGCGCGCAACTTGCCGGACTTCACGTGCGGCAGCGCGGACGGCGCGTTGTCGAACATCGACTGCACCTGCCCGCCCAGCAGATCGGTAACGGCCGGCGCGCTCCCCTTGTAAGGCACGTGCAGCATGTTGGCGCCACTGCGGCTGCGGAACATCTCTCCGGACAGGTGAATGGACGATCCGCTGCCCGACGACGCGAACGTCATACCGTCGGGCGACTCCTTGGCCAACCGCACATAGTCGGCAACGGTCTTGACCGGCAACTTCGGGTTGACCACCAGCACGTTCGGGATCTTGGCAATCATGCCGACGGGCTCGAAGTCGCGTACGGGGTCGTAGCCGAGCTTGTCGTAGAGCGTGGCATTGATCGTGTTCGCGATCGTGAAGACGTAGAGCGTGTAGCCGTCCGGCGTCGCCTTGGCCACGACTTCGGCGCCCACGTTGCTATTGGCGCCGGCGCGGTTTTCCACCACGATCGGCTGGCCCAGCGCCTCGCCCATCTTCTGCGCTACCAGGCGGGCCAGCACGTCGGTGGCGCCTCCGGCGGCATAGCCCACCACGAGCCGCACGGGGCGCGTGGGAAAGCTGGAATCGGCCGCCTGGGCGGCGGGAACGCCGCACGCAAGCGCGGCACTGATCAGGGCGTGGCTCAACAGGCGCCTGCGCGCCGCGTTCCAGAAAGTCATGAGTGCTGTCTCCTTGTTGGATGGTCGTGCCCGGAACGCGCCCGTCTGCTCGATTTGCCCACCGCACCTTGCGGCGCGGCTGCGGCATACTGCGGACTGCTTTCCGGCCCGCAAATTCTTTCCCATGACATCTCGCACTGCGAATCGAAACGTCCGGCAGGCGGACGTTTCATCTTCGACCTCCGAGGAAGGCACCCGTGCCTTACGACGCGGCCTGACGCTGCTCGACGCCATCCTGGCAGCCGGCAAGGATGGTCTCCGGGTGATCGACATGTGCCGCGCGGCCGGCCTGGAGCGGCCCACGGTCTACCGCTTGCTGGCGACGCTGATCGACTGCGGATATGTGGTCCAGCACGGACGATTTCGCTATGTGCGCGGTCCGCGTCTGGCGGCAATGCCGCAGCGTGGGGAATCGACGGACCTTTCTGGAAAGCTGGGCCCGGTGCTCACGCGGGTGAGCCAGGCGTGCGGCGATGCCGCCTTCGGCGTGGTTCGCGATGGCGCGTTGTCGCGCTGCATCGCGCGGCACGTGGGCACCCATCCCGTGCAGGTGCTGGTCATCCAGGTGGGCACCCGGCAACCGCTGGGCGTTGGCGCCGCGGGGCTGGCGTTGCTGGCAGCGCTGCCCGATGCCACCGTCGACGAGGTGATCGCCGCCAATGCTGGTGTGCTGGACCAGTACGGCGGCATGACGCCCGACCGGATGCGCATCCTGATCCGCGCTACGCGCGAACGCGGCTACTCGGTGATCGGCAATCACGCCACGCGCGGCGCACTGGCCGTGGGCATGGCCGTGCACGATCGCGATGGCGAACCCGTGGCTGGCATCAGCGTGGCCACCACGCTAGCGCGAATGCCGCGCGAGCGGCAGCAGTTGCTGGCCCGGGTGATGCGCGAAGCGGTGGCGGCGTTGCTGCCGCGTGGCCTGTAGCCGGTCCGTAGCGACTCACCTGGCGGAACGCCAGGTCGACACTCCGCCGCTTTACGGGCATGATCATTGGCCTGCCCGTTCCATCCGGGAATCCTCTTCCACGCAGCCGGTCGAACCAGGGAAACGCCGCCCGCCGGCAATCCCGCCAGGCTGCATTCCCTCCCCCACCGCTTTCGGCCCCGCGCCCAATCGCTTCCGTCATGCAACGTCTGCTTCTGATTCTTGGCTGCCTGTTCCTCGTCGCGGCAATCGCGTGGCCCTGGCTGTCGCGGCTGCCGCTCGGGCGGCTGCCCGGTGACATCCGGATCGTCCGCGACGGTTTCAGTTTCTACTTCCCCATCACCACCTGCATCCTGATCTCGCTGCTGGTGTCGTTGGTGCTCTGGCTACTACGGCGATGACGGTGATGAGCCAGTGCGTCGTGATCTCAGGGTGTTCGGGGGGCGGGAAATCGTCGCTGCTGAGCGAACTCGGGGCGCGTGGCTATCCCGTGGTGGAAGAACCAGGGCGGCGCGTCGTCGTGGAAGAAACGGCCCGCCATGGCAATGCGCTGCCATGGGTCGACATGCCTGCCTTTCTGCGCCGCGTGATCGCCATGGCGCGCGCCGACCTGCTCGCGCTGGAACAGTCGGCTGGCCGGGTTGGGCTGGGTGAGCCAGGGGAGCCGGGGGAGCCGGGAAAATGGGTCTTCTTCGATCGGGGGCTGGTCGACGCGTTCGTCGCGCTTCAGCACGTCAGTGGCAAGCCACAACTCGCGCCGCTCGTGCATCAGATCCGGCCGTACCATCGGGTCGTATTCCTGACGCCACCCTGGCCGGAGATCTACGTTCAGGACGCCGAGCGCCGCCATGACCTCGACGCCGCCACCGCGGAGTACACGCGGCTGCTCGAAGCCTATCCAGCGCTTGGGTATGACGTTCGCATCATCCCCAGGGCCAGCATTGCCGAGCGCGCCGATTTCGTCCTGAATACCCTCCAGGGCTAGACGCCACCCTCCGCGAGAAGCGGAAGGGAGCGTGCCCCAGACGGCTTGCTTCGATGGCTTACTTGCCGGACAGCTTCGGGAACTGCGGGTTCGTCACGACTTGCTTGAGCAGTTCCTGCACGGCCGGGCCGAAGGCATCCGCCACGTTCTTGCACGCGCCCATGGCCGTGAAGCTCGTGTCGAACGGGTACTTGACCGAGACCTTGTAGCCCTTGTCCGCCGGCGATTGCACGGCCATCGTGATCTGCCAGTACGCCGGGGACACCGAGCTGAAGCTCAGTTCCTCGATACGGCCCTGAATCGGGGCGCCCTTCACATCGTAGGCTTGCGCCATCAGGAGTTCTTCCTGGAAGGCGTCCTTGATGTACTGCGACAGCGTCTTGCCCGGCGCCACCTTGACCGGACCCATCAGACGGCACAGCGGGCTCTCGTCGACGCCCTGCGCCATGCCGACATCGCTGACGCTGACCTTCTTCGACTGCAGGCTCTGCTGGATGGCGATAACGTTCGAGGCAGATGCCTTGTAGGGGATCGAGTTCGTGGTCTCGCATCCGGTCAAAAGAACGCCCGTCGCGCAGATGGCGGCAACGAGGGCAAACTTGCTTTGCTTCATGATTCTCTTCCAGTGGGTTGTATGGGCTCTGCTGATATCCGTGCCCTCAACGGACTACGGAAGAATTCCGCAAGACCCAAATCCCACCTTGGAGGGGTGACAGCGCCGGCCACCCTGCCGTCACGCTGGTTCGGGCATTGAAAGAGACGGTAGAATCCGCGAACAATTCATACCGCCGCGCCGGAGACGCCAATGGTTCGCCTGCTGATGCTGCTGTTGGGAGTGGATTACCTGCGTACACGCTGGAAAGCGCTGGCCTGGGCCGGTGCCCTCAGCATCGCGGTCGGTGCCGTGCTGTTCATCGATGCGCTCGACGGCAAGCTTGATTTCCCGATCCAGCCGTTCGCCTGGCTGCTGCTTCTGGAAGGGCTGGCCACGCTGGCCGTGGCCTCGACCGGCATTGGTGGCCAGCGTACGCTGCGCTACGCCAAGGGCATCGCCTTCAGCGTGGCTGCCATCCTCGTGCTGGCCGAGCGCCACCATGGCCACATGATCCTGTCGGTCATCTTCGGCGCGCTGTTTCTGGCCGATGGCCTGCTGCAGGTGGCCTCCGCGCATGTGGTGCGCTTTCGCACGTGGCGGCTGGCAATGGCGGGGGGTGTGATCGAGATCGCCCTGGCCATCTTCTTCATCCAGCCCTACCCGACGCACTATGTCGGCACCGTGCCCTACTGCGTGGCGCTTGGGCTGATCTTCGGCGGCTGGAACATGTTGCTGCTGGCATCGCGCGCGCGCCGGCTTGCGGGCAACCCCGGCCTGCGCAAGGATCCGGAGTCCGCCAGCGCCGAATCGAACAAGCGGCGCCTGACGACGTGGAGCGGACCGCCCGCGTCGGACGAACGCGCGTTGACCGTCCACGTCTGGACGCCCGTAGGTTCCGCGAAGTCCAAGGCACAGCATCAGCCGATCATCGACCGCTACATCGCCGCCGTCGACCGCGACGGCGTCATCTCGACGGGGCACGCCGCGCTGGAATCCCCCGAAGGCATCTACATCAGCCTCTACCCGGCCGTCGAGATCGACCGTTCGCCAGACGATTTCACGCGGCTGCTGCGGGCCACGCAGGAGAACAACGTACCTGGACGGTTCCAGCCTGACTACCCGACAGAATCCAAGGCATGGTGCCCGTCGACCGTTCAGGTTCGCATTCGCAACTACGATGCCGAGCGCCTGCGGAAATTCTGGCACGACTATCGGCAGAACACGACTTACAACCTGACGCACCGGAACTGTTCGAGCACGGTGGCACGCGCGCTCGATGCCGCGCTGGAGGGCGCCGCCACACGCGCCTGGACGCGGCTCGGCGGCTGGTGGCCACTGTTCCGGCTATTGCTGACACCGGAGCTGTGGGTAGCCGCCCATCTGCGCAAGCGTGCCGCCACCATGGCGTGGACGCCGGGCCTGACGCTCGACTACGCGCGTGCCATGAGCATGTTGGCCGACCCGCGCCCCTTTGCGTGGGCGACCGTGTGGAGCGGGCTGGCGGTGCGGCGCTCGGG
>NZ_ANKP01000163.1:0-8201 GCF_000319775.1 Cupriavidus sp. HMR-1 | reverse complement strand
CAGCCGCCTCGCCGCCTTCGCGCCGGGCCAGACGGGCGGCCAGCGCCACCACCGGCGCCTGGCTGCCCTCCTCGTCCAGGAAACCACGCTTGATCAGGATGCGTTGAATCGCGTAACTCAGCGCCGCCACCTCCGAATCATGGAAGCGCGGCACCTCGGTGCCGTCCTGGCGGACCAGGGAGCCGTAGCGGACCGTGCCCTTGTCCCAGACCACATTCCGCATATCGGCCAGCGCCTTGGCGATCGGGCCGCCCGAGCGGGCCACCATCGACAATAGCCGCATCGTCGACGTGATCCACTGCTGGCCCTCGGAGCGCTGCCCCGCTGGCATGAAAAACTCAATTGGCCGCTCGATCGTCACCGACTGACCGCCGACCGTGCCGGACACCTGCATGAAGTTGACGGTCAGGTAGACCGTCTTGTGGCCCTCATAGGTCAAATACTCGACCTTCGACGTCACGCCTTCCAGATCGCCGAGTGGCCGGCTACCGAACGGCCGCGTCAGCGGATCGTCCTCGCTCGGCGTGGCGGGCGCCGGCGCCGTGGTGGCCGTGGCGGCCGGGGTGACCGACAGCACCGCGCCAAGCACCTGGTTCGGCCGATACGTGGCGAGCCCCTTGAGCCCGGCCTTCCACGCTTCGAGGTAGAGATTGCGGAAGGCTTCGTACGGATAGTCCTCCGGCACGTTCACGGTCTTGCTGATGCTCGTGTCGATATAGGGCTGAACCGCCTCCAGCATCCGCATATGGTCGATGGCAGACATCTGGAGCGCCGTGACGAAGCTCTCCGGCAACTGCTCGACGTCGCCGCCCATATGGCGATAGAGCCGCCATGCATGGTCGGCCACCTCGAACGTGCGATAGCTGTCGTCGGGCATCCGCTTGCGCCGGTTGTAGGTCCACGAGAAGGCCGGCTCAATGCCATTCGACGCGTTATCGGCAAAGGCCAGCGTGATCGTGCCGGTTGGCGCGATCGAGAGCAGGTGCGAGTTGCGCAGGCCGTGTTCGCGGATGGCATCGCGGATGGGCTCGGGCAGGCGGCTCACGAAGCCGCCACTCAGATAGGCGTCGGCATCGAATAACGGGAAGCGGCCCTTCTCCTCGGCAAGTTCGACCGATGCCAGATAGGCGTGATCGCGCATGGTCTCGGAGATCCGACCCGCGAGCGAGCGCGCCGCATCGGTGTCATAGCGATGACCCAGCATCACCAGTGCGCTGCCAAGCCCCAGAAACCCCAGGCCGATACGACGCTTGGCCTGCGCCTCGGCCTGCTGCTCGGGCAACGGCCAGTAGGTGATGTCGAGCACGTTGTCGAGCATCCGCGTCGACACGCGCACGACCTCGGCGAACGCCTCGAAATCGAAGCTGGCCTGATCGGTAAACGGGCGGCGCACGAAGCGCGTGAGGTTGATCGAGCCCAGGCAGCAGCAACCATACGACGGCAACGGCTGCTCGGCGCACGGGTTGGTGGCCTCGATCGTCTCGCAGTAATAGAGATTGTTGTCGGCGTTGATGCGCGACAGGAACAGGATGCCCGGCTCCGCGTGGTCATAGGTGGCCTGCATGACCTGGTCCCACAGCCGACGGGCCGGCACACGCCGATACACCCACTGGCCGTCATCGCGACGATAGGCACCCGCCGCGATATCGTCCGCGCCAGGCTCGGCCTCGTGGATCAGTTCGATTTCCCCGTCAGCCGCCACCGCCTGCATGAACTCGTCGGTGACGCCAATCGAGATATTGAAGTTGGTCAGGTCGCCACGGTCCTTGGCGTGGATAAAGCTCTCGATATCGGGGTGGTCGCAGCGCAGCACGCCCATCTGCGCACCGCGCCGTGCGCCGGCCGACTCCACGGTGGCACACGATGCATCGAACACCTTCATGAACGACACCGGCCCCGATGCGCGCGAGTGCGTGGCACGCACCAGCGCGCCACCCGGCCGGATCGAGGAGAAGTCATAGCCGACACCGCCGCCGCGCCGCATCGTTTCGGCAGCCTGGGCCACGGCGGTATAGATGCTCGGCTTGCCGCCACGCACCTGGGAAACCGAGTCGCCCACAGGCTGGACGAAGCAGTTGATCAGTGTGGCTTGAATGCCCGTGCCAGCCGCCGAGTTGATACGCCCGGCCGGCACGAAGCCGCCTTCCAGCGCCCAAAGAAAGCGCGAGGCCCAAGCCTCGCGTTTGTCGGCGGGTTCCACCTCCGCAAGCGCGCGCGCCACACGGCGGCGCACATCGTCAATGGTCTGTTCCTCGCCCTTGGCGTATTTTTCCTGGAGTACTTCGATGGAGATGTCTTGCGGCGCAAGCGCGCCGCGGAGGATCTGGTCGTTTGCGTTCATGTCCCCAGCCTGTCAGATGAGAGCTTTCTGGCCCGAATTTGCCGTCCGCCATGCTGCCAGCACGGCAGGGCGCCAACCCCGCTTCAGATCAAACAACGCGCCAAAGCCCCTGCCAAGAATACAAAATTGGAAACCCTCTCAAGGTTGCGTTACAATGCCGGTCGGACGGGCCTCCTCGCATGGCGGCGCGGTCAACCTGGTCAGGTCGGGAACGAAGCAGCCACAGCCGTTTTCCACCAGTGCCGAGGGTCAGGCTCGTCCCCCTAATTCCCCTTTCTGCTTTTATCTCCCGGCATTTCCCTGATTAATCTCTGGCGCCCGCCCGTTTCCGTGCGCCAGAAACGTCCTATTGTGCGCCTGTTTTGCGAATCGGGCACGGGCCGAGTGCGCTCAGAACAATGACCCCTGCTGTGTCGTGGCGATAGGCATCGCCTGTGACGCCGAGGCACGTAGAAGCTCTACATCGATCCACTCTCCGGCCGCTGTAGCCACGCCGGCTTCGATCCGCTTGCCCGGAAACATCGGCGCCACCGCCGCTGCATAGCGCAAGAGCTGCGCGCGATAGCCCGCATGTTCCTGCGGCAACAGCCTGAGCTTGTAGTCGATGATGACGACCCGCTCGTCGAACTCCACCAGCCGGTCGATCCGCAGCAACCGGCCGCGGCCATCATAAAGCTCCACCTCGTTACGTGCAGACACGGCGTCCACCGGGAACATCAGTTCGCGCAGCGCCGGGGCCTCCAGCATTGCGCGCAGGTCCGCGACGGCCGCTTCGGCCTGCTGCCGCCAGCGCTCGCGCGCGTTCGGCGCGCCCGCGCCAGTCAGCGGGAACCAGCGCAAAACCGTTTCCACGTCGGGCAAGCTGCCATGCGCATCGGGATAGCGCGAGACACGCTCGAGCAGCGCGTGCACCAGTTCGCCATGTGCCGCGGCGTCGGCATCGAACACGATGCCCTCGGCCTCGTCGTCCGCATCGTCGATCGGCAAACGGTCGTCAGCCGCATCGCGATAGCGCAGCCGGAAATCGGTATAGCGGATGCGCTCGCTGGCGGCGGTCAGGGTATCGACTGCCGCGACGTCGGTCTCTGGATAAGCCGTAATCTCGTCACCGACACCCGCCGCAGCCAGACGCACGTACCAGCTTCCGGCGATCTCCGCCCCTGGCGCGTCTCCCTTCTCCGCCTTGCTCGCGCGCCCCTTGACTCCGCTGACCAGCAGGCCTTGCTGGGCGCGCGTCATCGCCACATAGAGCAGATTCCAGTTTTCGCGATCGGCAAGCGCCGCTTCGGCGTCGAACAGCGACGCGCGAGCCATGCCGCGCTCGTCGCGCTTGCCGTAGGCGGAAAAATGCCGTGGCACCGCCGATGTCGGCGGCCAGTCAACCAGAATGCCACCACGATCGGCCGCCGGATCGCTGTGATTCGCATCGAGCAGGATCACGAATGGCGCCTCAAGGCCCTTTGCCGCGTGCACCGTCAGAATATGAACGGCGTCGAGCTGATTGTCTCCGGCGTCGTCGGGCTCCGCCTCGGTATCCTCGACGCCTTCACCCATGCCGCCCTCGTCGGGGCTTTCATCCTCGTCACCACGCCGAATTTCCTGCAGTTCATCGATGAACTTGGGCAGGCTCGGATAGCGCCCGCCATCAAGGTCAAGCGACAGCTTCAGGAAGGCATCGAGATTGGCCAGCACCTGCTCGCGAATGGCCGCAGGCGCGGCCTCGGCATAACGGCGACGCACCTCGCCCTGGTGATAGATCTGGTCGACCAGGTCATGCACGGGCTTGTGCGGCGCGAGCGCCAGCCAGCCGCGCAGGCGCGCGACACCCGTTCGCAGCGAATCGGAAACGCGCTCAGGCAGTCCCAGCGCCTCGATGCGCGCCCACCATCCGCCCTCGCCCTCCATCATGGCCAGCAGCACCAGATCGTCGTCAGTCGCGCCCACGAGCGGGCTCTTGAGAACATGCGCGAGGTCGAGGTCCGATTCCGGCGTCATCAGGAACGCCAGGAGCGCCGAGAGGTCGAGTGCTTCCAGCGTTGTCAGCAAGCCGCCACGGCGCGGGCTCAGGCAGGGGATGCCGGCCTCGCGCATCGCACGTTCGTAATCGGCCAGAAAAGTCTTGCGTCGCACCAGCAGATGCATGTCGCGCCAGCCCGCCGGGCGAGTGCCATCGCCTTCCCTCACGGGCACCTGGTCACGCAGATAGTGCAGCCAGGCTGCCACGCGGCGACCTTCCTCGTAGCGCAGGGAGTCGCCTTTCTGCGTGCGCGGCTGGGTCAGCGTATCGCGATGGCCATCGCCCTCGGATGCTTCGTCATCCTCTGTTTCCTCCGGCTCGACGAGCGGCAGCAGCCAGACCGGTCCGGCCGGACCCCCGAGCGCCGTGGTTTGCGTTTCGTAGAGCGGATAGCGCCCTTCCGCGCGTGCGTGATCGAACACGGCGTTGACCCAGTCGAGCACCTCGGGGCGATTGCGGCGCGTGCGGTTGGTACGCAGCACGGTGGCGCCGAATCCGTCCTGAAGCATGACCCGGGCGGCATCGAACAGGCGCGCGTCCGCGCGACGGAAACGGTAAATCGACTGCTTGGGATCGCCAACCAGAAACACGGTGGGCTTCTCTCCCAGCCCCTGATAACCGGCCAGCCAGCCCTGCAGGATGCGCCATTGGAGCGGGTTCGTGTCCTGGAACTCGTCAAGCAGAAGGTGACGATATCGCGCGTCGAGACGCACCTGCAGGTACGTGGCGGTCTCCTCGTCGGCCATCAGCTTCGCCGCCAGCCATTCGAGGTCCGCGAAGTCCATCGCACGCTGGTCGCCCTTGTAGCGCTGATAACGTTCGAGCAGTGCGTCGCCCAGACGGTACAGCGCCAGGTTGATCGCGAGCACCATGGCCTCGCAGCGGCGCGCCGCGATCTCGTCCAGTCGTGCGCAGTGCTCTGCGTGCTGATCCAGCAATTCGTCAACGGCACCTTCACTACCGCACGCCTTGGCCAATGCCGTGGTACGACGCAGCGAGCGCGCCTTGCCCGCATCGGTGAAAAACGCTGCACGCAGCAATTGGAATGCATTGGCGACGGCCTCGCCCGGCGCGGCGCCCGCGTCGCGCCATGCGCGGATCGCGCGCAGTCCGTCGATGATCTTCGATGCGTGCCCCTGCTCGGTCTTGCCGCCACGACCGAGCAGCAGTGCCATCTGCGCGCATTCCTCTAGCCAGTCGTCGTCGCAGAGCGCGTCTACCAGAATGTCGGAGGTGGCATCATCCCCAAGATCCTGCGCCAGCTTCGTGGCGGGATCGCCCGACTCCTTGAACGCAAACCACTCGTTGCGTGCGTGGAACATCTGGTCGAGCAGGCCCCGCGCCTGGAAGTCACCGATCGCATCAACCAGCGCTTCGTAGGCTTCGCGCAGATCCGCGTATTGCGGCTGCGCCAGCGCGCGCCAGAACGGCGCCCAGGCCTCGCGCTTCATGCGCAAGGCATCCTCACGCAGCGACGCGCCGGGCACGATGCCCGAAGACAGCGGCGCCCCCCGCAACAACGTGCCGAACCAGCCGTGGAACGTGTCGATCGCCATGCGGCCCGGTGACGCCAGCACTTGTGCATGTAACGTCCGCGCGCGGGGCAATGCCGCGCGCGCGGCGTCTGGAGACAGCCCGCGCATTTCCAGCTGCGTCAGCACCGCCTCGTCGGTGCCGCCGGCAAGCTGCGACAGCACTTCGAGCAGGCGTTCGCGCATTTCCTCGGCGGCCTTGCGCGTAAAGGTGATAGCCAGGATTTCGTGCGGCGCGGCGCCGGCCAGCAGCAGACGGACCAGACGCGCCACCAGCAGCCACGTCTTGCCGCTGCCCGCGCAGGCCTCCACCACCACGGAGCGGCCAGGATCGCAGGCGGCGCGCGTGAAATCGGCCTCGCCCACGGATTGGCCGTCGCGCAAATAGGCGTGAACTTCGGTCATGACTGCAGATCCGGCAACGCGGTGGACTCCCAGAAACCCTTGCGGCACAGGCCGCGGGCATCGCAATAAGTACAGGCGGCGGCATCGCCGATCGCGGGCAGCTTCGCGCCTTGCCGCAAACGCACGACGTCGTGCCGCAACTGGCGTTCGAGCCAGGTCACCGCTGCCTGAAATTCCGGCAGATCGACTTCCCGCTGGGCACCGGGCGAACTGTCGCGGCCGCCCTGCTTCACACCTTCCAGCGCCACCCAACTTCCCGCCACGGCATCGGCCCGAAGCAGACCGTAGAACGCCAACTGGCAGTCTTCCTCGGCATCACCGGCCTTGCGCCGCAGGCGGCTGGCTGGCTGGGTCTTGTAATCGAGCACCGCATGAGCGCCATCCGGTCCCTTGTCGAGCCGGTCGATCCGGCCGGCCAGCCGCAGCGGCACGCCATCGGGCATCGCCACATCCACGCCGGCATCGAATTCGCCACCGCGCCAGTGCCAGCCGGCTTCCTCACGCGCCGCCTGCCATGCCACGTACGACGGCAGGACTTCCATCCAGCGGCGGTAGTAGCTGATGGCATTGCCGTCCTCGGCAATCTGCTTGCCGAACGTGGTATCCGAGATTTCCCGCAGACGCGCCAGACGCCGGTCGTTGTCACGCTCGCCAGAGGCATGGATCTCCTCGTGGTACTGCAGCAGCACGCGATGCAGCAGGTTGCCGATATCGCGCTTCTCGAGGTCGTCGCTGAGCGTGTCGAGCCCGGAAAGGCCCAACATCCGGCTGGCGAAGAATTGATAGGGGCAACGGCGCAACGTGTTGTACGCCTGCGCGCTCCAGCGCTCTGGCACGCGCTCGGGTGCCACCGGCGCAGGCATTCCGGCGGGCTGCGCGAAGGTATCGTGCAGAACGGGCGTGGCGCTGGCTTCGATCGGCGTGCCCGCGCGCGCGCAACATGCGGACAACCGCTCGATCCAGCCGGAGACATGATGCGGCTCGCCCCGGCTGCCGAAGCGTTGCCACGTCAGCACGACGTCGCTGTTGTTGAGCAGCACTTCGGCCAGATCCCGGGCCTGCTGGGCAAAGCGGGCCTCGCGGTCTTCGAGCCCAAGCTCGCGTCGCATCTGGTTCGAGAAGAACATCAGCTCGGCCGCGCTGGACGGCAATTGCGCGTCATCGCAGCCGACTACCACCACGCCGTCGAACCGTCGCATCCGGGCGCCGTTGAGCGGGAGGATCGTGATGCGCGACTGGCTCTGCGCCGAGGGCTCCTTGTAAGCCACCGATTCGAGCAATGCCGACAGCATCGCGCGAAACTCCTGCTGGTTCAGCGTGGCGTGGCTGCCAGTCTCGTCGTCGGGCAAGTCGCCCAGCTTCGCCAGCGCATCGAGCAGTTGCCGCCCGGCATCGTCGGCAGCCAGCGCAGCACGCATATCGAGCGTGTCAAGCATGGCGTCGAGGCGGCCCAGCCAGACATGGAGCGGCTGTTGCGCAAGGCCCCGCGGCCACTGCGCGGCCTCGTCGGCCAGCGTGGCGACGAGCGTGCGAGCCGCAGCGCGGATCTGCAGTTCGGCATCGCTGGCCTCCATCGTCTCCGCGTCGACCAGCGCACCTGCCGCTCGCTCGCGCTCTGCAAACAGATGCGCCAGTCTGGCCCAGCCTCCGGTAACGACAGCGCGACGGATGCGGCGTTCCATCAGCGCGATTGCCGCGCCGCGATGCTCGAATGCAGGCAGGCAAAACGGGCTCTTGAGCAGATCGAGCAGCGCCGCGCTATCGCCATCTCGCGCCAGCACGTCAAACCAGCGCATCAGCGCGGCGGCTGCGCGCGTGGTCGACAACTTCCAGCCGGTTTCATCGCGGACAGGCGCGCCGGCACGCGCCAGCAACGCGCGGGCGCGGCGGGCCACGACTCGGTCGT